>OZ244170.1:0-225000 GCA_965216565.1 Bythopirellula sp. | reverse complement strand
AAACCTGTGTTGGGATCCTGCACGGGAGTTGTCCCGATCTCCACATCAGACAGGGCCATCGGCCCAGTTGAGGTTAACCAACTGTCTCTCAGGATGGTGAAGTCACCATCCTCAACCACGCCATTTCCGTTGAAGTCGCCGTCAGCAAAAGTACCAGCTTGTTGCCAATTCCCCTGCAGGGTGTAAAAGTCGTTGAATTCCACTTTGCCATCCAGATTGGTGTCTCCCGGTAGCCACGCCTGAAGCGTCATGAGAGGATCGCCGACCACGGTATTCACAAACGAAAGTTGTCGAGTGGCGTACCAAGCGGACTCGACGAAGGTCATGCCCTCAGTCCCCGGTGCAGCCGAGGCCCCCCCAGCAGGCAAGAACATGCGATAGAACAGATCTTCGTTTGCTACATTCACATGGCCGTTCTGAGGCTCTGCAACGTGCCCCAGCCCCGCCGTACCGCCAACCTCTATCCAATCGGCAACGAGCCCATCAGCCTGCGTATTAGCGGGATCGAAACTCTGTGCATTGAAGCTTTCGTGGGTGTGAAACACTGCTCCTGGGGCAAGATCGAATTGAAGTTCGCCGGGCACAAATACCCCGTTCTCAAACTGCCCAATGTAATTGTCCCCTAAACCGAAGGTTGGTCCGTCGTTGGTTCCATGGCTGACGTAGCCTAAAACTTGCCTGCTAGACGAAGTCACCGCAGCATTCGTGTGCTCAAGAAATACGGGCACAGGGTCCGTAACTCCGTCATCCGGGTACAGGCCAGTAATGGTTTCGAACGTACCTATTCCGGGGCCTGTGTCATTCGTCATCTGGTCGACACTAGGGAACTGGGTGTCGTCCAGAATAATATAGTGTGCCGTTGGCACAATGAAAGCATTTTGAGCCCGATCAATCGCGGCCTTGACGGAATCCACGCTGTAACCGTCTAGCCGCGAGGAAAGACGGAAGTCCGAATTGAAGGGAGCCCCCGAACCCACGTGGGCAAACGGAGTATTAATATTGTTCTTGGCATAGTAAGGATTGTGTGGCAAAGACATGTCAATTTGCGGAAATGACTGATTAAAGAACTGGTCGCCCATTTTGTCCGTGGTGTCGATCGTATCAATTCGAGTTAGCTCGCTCTCTAAGCTAGAGAATCGCTGCCAACTCGGCGAAGGGTTGCCTGGCGGTTGCGTGCCGACATCAATGCGTAACGGCAATCCCTTGGTCGTTACGATCACGTCTATCTCGTCAGCAATAGCAGCAATGGCACTATTCACTTGAGGGCGGATCACGTCTAGGTAATCTTGACCACTGACATCTTCATTAAAAGAACCTGTAAGAATGGAATCGACGCCGCTGATAGGAGCTAAGTGGACGCCGGGGCGAACTTGTGCATAGTAATTTGCAATTTGAGAGCCAGCGCCATTTGCACCCTGGTCATCATTATAGAGAACAAGAACATTCTCTGGCTCAATAGCCAAAGCCGCCTGTGCAATGCCAAGTGTAAGGAGGGCCAAAGATAGAACAACTTTAGGGTGCATCGATCGCGTGACTTATCTAGAAAAGAATTACGAATCCCCCGCGTAGCAGCACAGGTGCCGGCCAACACCGTGTGTCCTCTGTAGCAATATTGTAGTATCTTCTAGCGACACATTGTCCTAGAAAATCAAGAATAGGCATCGCGAATAGGATACAACAACTCATGAAATAGCACGCAAAATCAACAAAGGCCTGTGGAATTCCACAGGCCTTTATTAGCTTGGTTGTGCACCAGCGTAGATCGCTAGCTATTATTATGTCTTCAAATTGAAGTTGTTGAGCTCAGCGGACTGCCCTCCAGCGATTGTTGTAACTCACACACATCTGCGGCGAATGAACAAGCAACTTGCAGAGAACACGGCCAAAGCAATTGTGGCTGGTTCTGGAATAGCCTGAGGATTCGGAAGCGACAGAGCGATCTGCTGTGAGGCAGTACCGGCAGCCATCGTGGAGAATCCTAGCTCTGGTACCTCTGGAGAGGAGTAGAACAGAATAGCACTCGCTTGCCCTGCTGGTAGACCAGGCAGATGCCCCCATGCCGATGAAGTGCTGAGACCAGGGCCGCCACCGGTGGCACCTAGATTCGGATTCTGAACTGGGGCAGGTGTGTAAGCGCCGTAATTACCTGTTGGGACGAAAGTCACACCCGAGGCCCCTACTGCCTCGTCGCCTTGTAGACCAACAGTGAAGTTGGTTACATCGTTTGTACCACCAACGCTTGTGATCTGATAGGCATAGATGTATTCAGCCGTCGCTGGATCAGCAAAAGTGATCCCATTTTCGTTGAGAAAGTTCTGAAAGTTATTGGGCGCGAATACGGCAAACTCGACTGTACCCTGCAAGGTACCACCGAAGAAACCGGCACCTGCGTAGTTCTGTGATCCCTGCCAGATACCCCCGCTTGGGCCATTCCCATCGTTCAGGGCATGACCTGTAGTCGCCAGCGTAGTCGCCTGAGCTGCTGGAACAAAGGCGACCAGGGCCAAGCAAGAAAGAATAGCTACACAAATGATATTCGTTCGCATCGCTTCATCCTCAAGACTAGGTTGGGGCACGATCTTGTGCCGCAATCAAGCCTGTTGAAATTGAATATTGAAAAGTTCGGTTAGGAGAACTACTACAAGTAGCGGCTTGCCACTCTCGGCAGTTCTTAGATTACCAACTCAAACTAAAAAGTATTACATCCCTCGAATTACTCTTGTTATCAGTAGCAAAGAATCTCGCCTGGGTTAGGTAGGCAGAACCAAACAAGATCCTGCCACCCACCACTAAGGCTTTAGCGTCTGCGTCGAGTGCAAACGCCAACCAATCCGGCCACTACCAGAACGACAGAGCTAGGTTCTGGAATTCCAGTTGGGCCCGGTGTTGGAACCAGCGAAACACCAAACGTTCCGCCATCGACCGTAATCGAGGAACCCAGGATGGGCTCCTGCGGTGAGGAGAAGGCCAGAACATAACTATCCTGCCCTGTTCCAATGAACGGATTTGTAAAGTTGAAAACTGCATTTCCGCCAGAGTCGAAACCGAAGAGGGAGGAAGCTACCTCACCGACAGTATTTTCGAATTGGCCAATTCCGGAAGCCGGATTGTTAACACCGACGATCTCTGCCGAGACTGCAAACGTACCCGAGTTCAAAACTTGGTAGGTATAGACCAAGCCATTGGTAGGAACGTAGGACGAAGCAGGGAATGCTGTCGCAAAGTCGGCGGCAGTGAAGACTGCGAAGTCAATGGTGCCAACTAGATCCTGCGGAGCTGCTAGGCCGTTGTTATAGGCGCTGGTGCCCGTCCAGGATGTGCCGTTATTGTAGGCGAGAGGATGTCCATCAAGGACACCTGCGGAAGCAGACGAAGCTGCTACAAGAGAGAACACCGCTACTGCGGCGAGGGTTAATTTCAGAGTGTTAGACATCACTAGCGACTCCCCATCGAAGGAAAATTTGACATTTTCAGGAATAGTTAATTGATCAGAATAGACCCCGAAATCCTTGGAAGACCGCTTCCTCGGCTTTCGGTTGACCGCAATGTACCACGGCAAACAGAACGGTCAATCAATAAAATCCGAATAAATCGATTCTTTTGCTAGCGTGGAAAAAGACCAAGATTCATGCCCAGCGATCGCTGGAAATCAAGACCATTGTTCAACTTAGAACTTGATCAAGCCGCTGAAAATCGCGTCATGCAGTCGAATACCTGAACGAATTTCAGAGGTAGATGACAGATACTCGGAATTCACACCCTATCTATCTGCATCTGTAGCAACCGATTTGTTGCGTGGCTGAGAAAACCATTCATTGCTGCCGCGTCACGGACGTCATTCTAGATGAGTGCTCAATGCACCCGCCGTAACCATCTACAGAAGTACCCGAGAGAGGATTTGAACCTCCACCCACTTGCGTGGACATGGACCTGAACCATGCGCGTCTGCCAATTCCGCCACTCGGGCTTTTGAAGCTGTTAGCTGTCAGCGATCAGCAATTAGCTTGTCAAAAAAAGGGGTGAGTTGCAAGGGAACTTGAAGCGGGGCGAGGAGCCACCGACGTGAAGAATAGTCCATCGTTCTAGCCATAGCACCATCAAGACTTCAAGCTTCAACAATCAAACTTCAAATCTCAATCAATATCTCACCATCCCAGGTTCAATCTCAACCGCCCAGGCATCGATCCCACCCGTCAGAGAGCGTACGTTGCCAAAACCCTGCTGGGTAAGCCATGCGGCTACGTTTTGGCTTCGAATGCCATGATGGCAATAGACGACGATGGGGGCCTGTTCCTGGCCGGCTAGTACTTCCATTCCCTCGGGCAAGTTGCTCATGGGTAAATGCACCGACTTATCGATGTTGGCCAGTTCCCGCTCTTCTTGCTCGCGGCAGTCGACGAGCAAGGGCTTCTGTTCGTTGTTATCGCTACGAAGCAAATTGCTTAGATCGGCGGGACTGATCTCACGGGAATCGTTATTCATCGTCCAATTTTTTCTCGCGCTTCCGACGCATCTAAAGAAAAAGCCGCTACTGGGCAACTGCCCAGTAGCGGCAGAAAAACTCGATTAGTGGAACCGTCGGTACTGCTTAGTTAAAACCACCACCAGATCCCAAGTTTCTTACCTCACGACCCTTGACCGTGATGGTGTTCATAAACACGGTGGGATCGACTTCGTCCGGTACTGAGGTTCCGTGACCATCGGCAAAGCCAAATTGGACAATACCAGGATGACCACTACTAAGTCCCCATTGTCGACCACCCGTGTACATAGGATGACTCGACAAGTAGAACTGGTCCATGCCTTGGTTATCACGCTTACCTACATTAAGCGAAAGTCGACCGAGACCCGATTGATCAATCTGTAACTCCGGTGGCTGATTGCCAGTCGGGTTAGTGAATGATACGGATCCAGGTGGCGAATCAGGCCACACAGCAACGGAAAAAGCGGAAACACCGCTGATCCAGGCTGCATGACGATCCTCTCGGGATTCACCGAACATGATTGTGTTGGAAGTACCGTCACCACTACCAAAGCTGGCGAAGGATACACCTCTTCGCTGGCTGGTGGTAGTGTTACTCGTGGCAGGTCTCAAGAAGGGAATGCCACCATTACCGGCAACACTGCCCGATCTGCTTTCAAACAGCCAGTCGTCACTAGAACCGGATCCTTGATCCTTCGCACTCTTGGCACCTCCGGAAGCTGTGCCTTCTTGGTTATAGTGCGTTGACGGCACAGCTACATAGTTACCAACCGCCGCCTTCGAAGCCCCAGAGCCAGATCCAAAATTGATTTTGGTCTCTTCGGAACCTGGGTAGCTAGGACAGATGAATGCCGCGACTTGCTGTTGATGGGCATTAGGATTGGTAGCTCCAGTAGTATTGTCGACCACGATGTTCACGGCGAACCGTCTGAGGTTTCGACTGCCCACGTTGGCTGGGTTCATAGTTGACTGCTTCACGCGGTCGTAAAGTACTTGGTTTTCCATGTAGGGCAATAGCTGGAAAAGCCAGCTGTATCCATCGCCCGTTGGGTCTGTGAGCGTATTAGATCCCGGTGCCGTTGGCGTGAGATCTGATTCGTCTCCCGGCCTCGGAAAGCTCACAGTTGGATCAACCGGGACGGTTGATGCCGCTGGGAACTTTGCATTTGGCAGTGAGGCCAGATTCTGCAAGCCCAAGCCAACTTGCTTGATGTTGTTCAAGCACGAGTTACGGCGGGCAGCCTCGCGGGCGGCCTGCACGGCGGGTAGCAACAGGGCTACCAACACGCCGATGATGGCAATCACCACCAGCAATTCGACGAGTGTAAAACCTCGTCCGGTCTTTTTGGCTTCCATTTGGTTACCTCCTTCTGTGGGAAAGAAATGGAAATGAAAAGAAAATAATGCAGCGGCAAATAGCCGCAAGAAAAAACACAACTAGAACTAACTATGCCCCGCAGAAGAAATTTCGAGGGGAAAGCGTTGCTGAAGGACGATTGGCAGCAAGCAAATCGAAATCCTCAGCACCATCTATCATAGCAAGAACTGAAACTTAGGGGGCCACAATCCTCGGCCAGATGCATGAATCTCCTACGTTTCTTCAACCGGGGCCTGTAGCCCTAATATTCTATGCCAGCACGTGTTACGATGTCAATCGAACCCGCTCAAAACGGGCTCCGGTGCGCAGATCCACCGCCAAATTGCGCAAGGCTAGTGCCAATCTCCTAATCCTCCCCCAGCGACGCAGTTCCCTAGGGACAGCGTCGCGACAGGGAACGACACTTAACATTTCCTAGCCGGAGGCAAACCTGCCTCCGGACTCCAACAAACCGCACAGTCACACAGCCTTCGCAACCAAGTACCCAGTCCCAGAAATACACCCATCCACAGGCATAACGACTCAAGCATGGCCAATCACCGCCCCATCGTGCTTGTTGGTCCAGCCCAGGCGGGCAAGAAAACTCTTCTGGTCAGCCAGTTCTTGAGCAACTTGGAGTCGACCCATGAAACTGGGTCTCCAGGTCAGCGGCTGTGGCTGGTTCCGAATGCCGCGAGTGTCGACCCACTCAGAGAAGCACTAATCGCCCAGCATCTTAGAAAATGCACCCAGGGAGCTCTGCTCGATCCGGGAGTGCAGACCTTCTCCAGTTTTGCCGACTCCCTGGTTAAATTGGGCAGTCGTCACATACGGCCAATCTCTATCCTGCAAAAGCGTTTCCTTCTCAACCGAGTGTTGCTGCAGGCCGAAGCGGACGAACAGATATCCTATTTTGCTCCAATTGCCCATACCCCTGGATTCTTGGCGCAACTGGATCGTTGGATTGCAGACAAAAAACGGACGGACGTGTGGGCCGAGGACTTTAAACAGTCTGCAAAAACCAAACGCGATCGCGAGTTGGGACTGCTTTACGGTGAGTATCAGCGACTACTGGCCCACGGCAAACTCTACGATGCCGAGGGCCGGTTCTGGGTAGCCCGCGAAATCCTGACCGAATTGATTGCCAGTGGCACAGCTCGTTTTGACCACGTCGTGGTGAGTGGGTTTAGCGATTTTACCGCCGCCCAATACGACATCCTGCAACTGTTAGCAGATAGCGCCAGACGATTCCACGTTTCCCTCTCCGGAGACCTCGAAAAAAATCAGCTCGACGCCCGGGGCATCGACGCCCAGCACCTCGACGACCGGGGCATGCTCTTTCGCCGCGTCCAGCAGACGCTGGGCAGATTGCGCGAGGTTTTGCCGCACCTCCACATCGAACCACTGTCGCCCCGAGAGACCTCAGCCAACCAGCCGCCCTTGCCAGACTCGCTTCGCCATGCCGAGCAAACCCTCTTCTGCGACCCCGAATCGGCTCGTGGCAGCGAAGTCCCCGAGCCTGAGGCCATCGAAATTATCGCCGCCGGCAGCGTGCAGCAGGAACTGGAACTCGTGGCGGCTAGGATCAAGAGGCAACTTTTCGAGGGCACCGCCCATCCGGAGAACATCGTTCTCGTATCGAAGAGCTTGCAGGCGGACGCACGGAGAATCTGCCAAGTATTGACCGACCACGGGATTCCCTACTGGATTGAAAGGCGACCAGCACTCTCCGAGACCGCTTTAGCCCAGACGATCCAGGCTCTGCTGGAGCTTGAGCGTGACGATTGGCCGTTCCGCAAAATATTGGCAATCGTTGGCAATCGGAGCGTGCGTCAATTCGACGCTCCTCGGGACATGCAACCCAGAGTTTGCTTGGAACAGGCAATCCGAGCGGCCCAACTCCCATTAGGCAAAGAACATCTGCTCGAACAACTTCAGCGGTGGGCCGTGGCGACAACTCCCGAGAAGTCAGATTCAGCCAAACAGGCCGCCGTTGCCCATGGACTGCTAGAAGACCTGGCCATGCAAGTCGGTACTTTGCCAGACTCCGCCCCGCTGGAAAAATGGATCGAAGCCATCCAATCGCTGCTGATGGGGCTAGGCATTCTGGCTGATTCCCGATCCGAGAGTTCATGGCATACGCTCCGGCGCGGGCTAATCTCGCTACAACAGGTAGAGGCCTGGGCTTTGGAGGAGCACAGCTCGATTGACTTAGCCCAGTTCCTGAAGAATTTGAGACTGGCAACCGCGGAAACGCCGCAACCAAGTGCAGTGGACTCCGTCGGCCGAGTGCGCGTACTTTCAGCCGAGACCGCCCGTCAGATCACGGCCCCCGATGTTTACCTGGTGGGGGTCACCGAACAGGCCTTTTCCGCGAGTCCAATCACCAACCAGCTCGATTCCACAGCCCAGCGATCCACCAGCCAATTGGCCGATGAACAGGCTGACATGCTGTACTTGTTTTACACGCTGGTAACTCGGGCCACACGCAGCCTCACTATTTCCTATGCTGCGTTGGACGAGAAAGGGCAACAGCTTCCCCCGAGCCCCATGCTGACGGAACTCCGCCGCTGTTTTCCACATCATGAGATTCAAACCCAGATCCAGCAGCCCGGCGAAAGTGATTCTGTCGATGAGGTTCCTTACAGCCTGACAGCCCTGCGCACGCGCGCCATCCGGCAAGCCCTCGACAAGCGCCCCAAACTACTTGCCGGCTTGGCAACAGGGGCAAACTCGACCGGAAGGAATATTCTGGCAGGAATCGAGTCCATTGCGTCCCGTGGAAAACGCGACCAATTCGGCCCGTACGAAGGGATCTGCTCAGGCGAGCATACCGTAAGCGCTTTGCTCGAAGGCTTCGGCGCAAACCATCTGTGGAGCCCCAGCCAGCTAGAAGAATACGCACGCTGCCCATTTCGGTTCTTCGCAGCACAAATTCTATCGCTCCGCCAGCAACAAGAGATCGCGGTTGAAAACAACATGGGACGACGAGGCAGCCTGCTTCATCAAGTACTGGCTGCGGTGCACCAGCAACTCGCCCAGCAGCCCTTAGATTGCGAAGACGAAGCACAATGGCGGGAACAGCTCGTAGAAAAATTCCGTGAAGCTCTGGATGAGGAGATTCAACAGAGACCTTTAGGTGGCATTCAACAATCGCTCCGAGAAATTGAACGGAGGGAAGTGAGCGAGTGGGCTGAAAACTATGCGGAGCAGGAACACAACTATCGCGAACGGTGGAGCGATTTGGACGAACCGCCGCGCCCGGCGTACTTCGAAGTACGATTTGGTCCGGAGGTGGCCGCTAGTGAGCAAATCGACGACACCGTCATTTCCACTCCCCTGCCCTTCGAACTAGACCTGGGACATCAGCAAATCCGTATCACGGGTCAAATCGATCGCATCGATCTGGGCCGCGTCGGCAATGTCGTCGTGTTGAATGTGATTGATTATAAGTCCGGCAAAGAAGTGAAATTCAAGACCGAGGATTTCCTGTCCGGTCGTCAGCTTCAGCTTCCCCTTTACGCACTGGCTGCCGAAGAACTCTTACTTGCCGATCAACAGGCAGAGGCATTGGCTGCTGGGTACTGGAGCCTTCAAGGCAAGGGATTCGAAGCAGGCGCATTCCAACTGCAAACGGCAGAAGGATCGGTGCTCAAGCCGCAGCCCACCGCGGAGACGTATCGCGAGCAGCTAGTCGAGACCCTGGGTCGTTTAGTCGGCAACGTGCAGCAGGGCAAATTTCCGGTCTACAACCCAGAGGATAAATGCACTAGTTGGTGCGAGTACCGAACGATTTGCCGTATCGGGCAGATTCGCTCGCTCGAAAAGCAATGGCCTCGCGATGAGGCCCCTTCATCATGACCACCACCAAGCTAACCCACGAACAAAAGACTGCCCTGTCGGCTCACGACCGCACGGTCTCCCTGGCCGCCGGTGCTGGGTGTGGCAAAACGTTCGTCCTGACCGAGCGTTTCTTGTCGTATCTCGATCCGCAAGAGCTCCAACCGACGGCCGAATTGCAACAACTGGTCGCCATCACGTTCACAGACGCTGCCGCCAGAGAGATGCGCGATCGCATCCGCCGCCGCTGCTTTGAGAGACTTGAAGAGTCTAAGCAGCCCGAAGAACGTGCCGCGTGGCAGCAGATTCTGCGTGGCATCGACACGGCACGCATCAGTACGATCCACTCCTTCTGCGATCGACTGCTACGCAGCCACGCGGTTGAAGCGGGCATCGATCCGCAATTTGATCTGCTGGACCCACCGGCGGCGGAGCTCTTGAGACTGCAAACGCTCGACGACTTTTTGCGGGAGCTGCTCGAGGAGGGTGATTCTCGCATTCTAGCCTTGGCCACCCGTTTCCGGCTGCGAACTCTACGCGAACACCTGGCCATTCTGATGGGGCAAGACTTGCAGCCGTTTTTGGCTACTTGGAACGGCGCAACGACGGACCAATTGGTCGATACCTGGAAGGAATATCACCGCGAAGTGTTCACGCCTCAGATGGCGGGCAAGATTCTTCGTGCCGAGTGCGTCGGGCAGTTTCGGCATCTCTGCCAAACGGGTGACGTCAATGCTCCAAACTTCCCAGCCCATGTCGAGCAAGTCATGCAGGCCCTCGATCAATTGGAAGCTGGGGATCCCCATGATGCCGCTCGGCAACTCCACAAACTTGCCAGAGTCCAAGGCGTTTGTACGAAGAAGCAGTGGGAGGACGAGGAAGAGTACGAGCAATACAAGAATGTCTGTGGGACGGTCCGCAAACTGATAGAGGCTTCACTACTTACCCAGCAGTTGGATGTCGAACAATGCCAAGAATTCGCCGGTGTGGGTTTGGAGCTAGCGGAAATCGTCGGCCAACTCGCACAGCGGCACCACGAGATCAAGCAGGCAGAGAACGTACTGGAATTTGACGATCTGCTCCGCACAGCCAGCCGACTTCTGACGCAGCCTGAGTTTCAATCCCTACGCAAAAACCTCGTCGGCAGTATTCGATTGCTGATGGTCGATGAGTTCCAGGACACCGATCCATTGCAAGTAGAAATCGTTAAGGCTCTCTGCGGGGACAATTGGAAGCAGCAAGGACTGTTTGTGGTGGGCGATCATAAACAATCCATTTACCGATTCCGTGGTGCCGAGCCGCGGGTCTCGGGCGAACTCCGCCAATCGCTGGACAAACAAAGCCGGCTCGCATTGACGACCAATTTCCGCAGCCAACCTGCGATTCTTGATTTTGTGAATCACGTCTTCTGCAATGCGTTTGCCGAGGAGTATGAATCGCTTAACGCGAGCCGCCCTCAAACGACTCCAACTCCGGCGGTAGAGTTCCTCTGGGCTACCGACGATGGCCAAGACGACGACCGCGGCATCGGCCAACTCTCAGGCGTTCAGCGCGAACGTGCACGCGAAGCGGGATTCATCGCTCGTAGGCTTGCGGAATTAATCGATTCTGCGGAACCCTTGATTCCCGATCCGACAGATTCCGAGGGATCGACGGAGTTACGTCCGCTGCAACTGGGCGACATCGCGATTTTATTGAGGTCGCTAAGCGACGTGGCCATCTACGAAGACGCCCTCCGACAACAAGGGCTGGACTACTATCTGGCAGGGGGACACGCGTTCTACGCGCAACAGGAAATCTACGACTTGCTGAATTTGCTCCGCGCGGTTGATTCCGAGGCTGATGAATTGAGTTTGGGCGGCGCGTTGCGTAGTCCCATCTTCGCACTCACCGACGAAACGTTGTTTTGGCTCGTCAAACAACATGGTTCGCTCAATCGAGGCCTGTCGGCGAGCCGTTCGACCAAAAGCCTAAACCCTGCCGAAGCCGCCAAGGTGCAATCAGCCGCCACGACACTTGAGGAATTGCGTCGCTCGAAAGATGGAATGCTGGTCGAAGAGCTAATTAGTCTCGCTCTCGAGCGAACCGGCTACGACGCCACGCTGTTGTGCGAATTCTTAGGAGAGCGAAAACTTGCCAACATCCGCAAACTGGTGGAGCAAGCGCGCACCGTTGATCGCAGCCGACCGGGTGACCTCAACGGATTCATCACCCAACTCGCCGAGTTCGTAGTGCGTGCACCTAAGGAGGCGCTAGCTACAACTCAGGCCGAGGGCGACGTGATTCGCATCATGACCATTCACAACGCGAAGGGGCTTGAGTTCCCATTGGTGGTACTGCCCGACCTGGAACGCACGTCCCGCCCTTCCGACACAAAGCCTGTGTTCGATCCACAGCTCGGCCCACTTGTGACGAATAAAGATAAGAAGAGACTCGTCGGCTTTGATCTGCATCGCGCTTTGGAGAAGGAACAAGATTTTGCCGAACGACAACGCCTGCTCTACGTGGCCTGTACCCGTGCGGCCGACTATTTGATTCTCTCCAGCAACTTCAAAGACCTAGACAAGCCCAAGAGCGATTGGACGCAATTACTAGCCAGCCGCTACGACCTCGCCACAGGCCGCCCCCACTCGGTTGCCTCCGAGAATGAAATCGAATCGTTCGTTCGCGTCACGACGTCGGAGCCGCCCCAAGTCCGCAAAAAGTCGTCTAGCACTCGTGGGGAGAATTTGGACAAGCTAGTCGACGAAGCAGAAAAACTCATCGCCCAAGGGAAAGGAACCGTCCCTCCTTCGGTTGCACCTATTCCAGTTCATCATGCAGCGCGGTCGCGATTCTCTTTCTCACGTCTATCGGGTGCCCTGGAACACTTGGATTCACTCGAAAATGTGGCGGTCGATCCGGTAGAGGAATCGGCTCAGCCCTCCGCGCTCGATCCGCTCAGTTTTGGCACGCTCGTTCACGATGTGCTGGAACGCGTTGATTTTTCGGCTCCCAACAATATTGCCAGCCTCTGTCAATTTCTGGCCCCTCAGCATTTCGGCGACAACGCGCAACAAGCTGCCGAAGAAGCGGAAGTATTGTCGAAGCAATTTCTAAAAAGCAATCGTGCTGATCAGCTCGCGCAGGCCCAGAGAGTGATGAGGGAAGTGGAGTTCTTGCTACCCTGGCCAGAGGCAGGTAATGCTTACCTGCAAGGTTTTATCGATTGCCTCTACCAAGATGCCGCGGGGCACTGGCACGTGCTAGACTACAAATCGAACCAAGGTTCGTCAGAGAGTGTCCCAAAGCTTGCTGAGAAATACCACATGCAGATGTATGTTTACGCGCTGGCCTGCAAGCGGGCACTGGGCGTAGCACCGGTGGAGAGCGTTCTCTATTTCCTCCGCCCTCAGACCGAGTTCGTTTGCACATTTGATGAGAACCAAGAACGACTTCTGCACGACCAAATTACTGCTGCGATAGCTAACCAACGTCACCCCACACCTCAGCCATCTTGATGAAACCTGCTGGCTCACAACGCGAGTTCGCCGTCGAAGTTGTGAGCACGCTGCGCAAAGCAGGCTACGAAGCCTTGTGGGCAGGCGGGTGTGTTCGCGACCAATTATTGGGCATCGACCCTAAAGATTACGATGTGGCAACCAGTGCCCGCCCTGAACAAATTCGCGAGCTCTTCGGCCATCGACGCACTCTGGCCATCGGAGCAGCCTTTGGTGTGATTAGTGTGCTGGGTCGAAAACATCACGATCCCATCGAGGTGGCTACGTTCCGGTCCGACGGCAAATATGTGGACGGGCGGCACCCCGAGAGTGTTTCGTACACTACGGCCGAACATGATGCCGAGCGCCGCGACTTCACCATCAACGGACTATTTCTCGATCCGATCGAAGACGATGTCATTGACTATGTCGGGGGCGAGAATGATTTGCGTGCCGGGATCATTCGGGCGATCCGCAATCCCCACGAGCGGTTTGCTGAAGACAAGCTACGGATGTTGCGGGCTATTCGATTCGCGGCAACTTTTGATTTTGAGATTGAATCAGAAACATTCGCTGCCATTCAGAACATGGCAACCGAAGTGACATCCGTAAGTGCTGAGCGCATTGGGATGGAACTACGGCGGATGCTGATTCACAAAAATCGAGTGGTAGCCGTCCAGCTACTGAAAGCATCGGGGCTACTCGCGATCGTGTTTCCTGAATTGAATCACTTGGACGACTCATCCTTTGATCGCACCATGGATACACTGGCGCGTCTGAACAACCCTAGTCTGCCGGTGGCCCTGGCAGCACTGCTGTCGACACAGAAGTCCCAAGGGTTAGGTCCGCAGCTCGCCAAGCGATTACGCCTAACTAACAAAGAAGGAGAGCGGATCGGCTGGCTGCTGGATCATGTGAACAATCTACAGCAGGCAGATAAGAAGAGTTGGCCCAGCATTCAGCGGCTCCTAGTTCATCCAGGCGGTACCGAGTTGGTGGATTTCTACGAAGCTCTAGCGGGGCGAGCCGACGATGCCGAGCAGTTTTGTCGGCAAAAACTCCTGCTCCCTCCTGAAGTGCTGGACCCGGTTCCGCTGTTAGATGGTGCAGACCTCATCAAACACGGTGTCAGGCCTGGTCCGCAGTTCAAGGAACTACTTACCCGCATTCGCGATGCCCAACTGTTGGGCGAAGTGGACAGTCGGGAACAGGCCCTAAAGCTGATCGACCATTGGGTGAACGATTCTTGAAAGCGGTAGACGAAGGGGTTCTCTCTTTCTAGGATCGTGCTTAGATATTTGGGACGTAGGCGAATTCGATTCGTAAGTTCAGAGACGCGAAGCGTACTGACTTAGCCGAGAGTTCTTATCGAATTTTCCGACACCCTCAGAAACTCTTGAACTGATGCAAAACGAGGCAAGCAAATGGCTAGCGATATCCTATTTCAAGTGAACGAACAATTGGTTTGGGCGACATTATTTGCTCAGGTGGAACCCGAGGCGGGTGGTCTGCCGATCGTGCCGCTTATTTCGCGGGTGCTCCACATCCTCGGAGCGCTGATTTTGGGTGGTGGTATCTTCTTCCTCCGTTCTGTCCTTGCCCCCACTGGCGACGAACAGTGGCTTACCGATCGTCGAGGGACATGGGCACGTTGGGTTGGTATCGCTACGTTCGTCCTGATCGCAACAGGCTTTTACAATTTTCTGATCATCAATGGCGAAGCAAAAATTGAAGGTGGTAAACTGCCGTCCACCTACCATGTACTGTTTGGGATCAAATTCTTACTCGGTCTCGTGGTGATGTTCCTCGCAGCGATCCTCGCCGGCAAGACCCCACTAGCCGCCAAGTTCCGTGGCAAGTCACAGCTGTGGCTCAACGTTGCCTGGTTTGGGGTGATGGCCATCATCGTGGTCGCCGGCATCCTAAGGACGATGCACTAGAGCAATTTCTTGCCACGTTACGCAACAAACAACCAAATAGAAAGCAGCTGGAAGTTATGGATAA
Organism: Bythopirellula sp.; assembly: GCA_965216565.1. Classification (GTDB taxonomy): domain Bacteria; phylum Planctomycetota; class Planctomycetia; order Pirellulales; family Lacipirellulaceae; genus Bythopirellula. The sequence continues at coordinate 209,837 of OZ244170.1, read as the reverse complement.
AAAGGCAAAGAAACGCATCGAGGTGTTGCGCAAGAAAATCCCTCAACTGCAAAAGCTATTAGCGGGTGCCAAAGAGCAGCCCGACGACCCCGAAGAACCCGCACGCATCCAAGCCGAAATCGATGCTGCCAAGGAAGAGATCGCAAAGCTCAAGGCTTCGTAATCAAAATATTTCACTCTTGAAGCGAAAAGCAAAGCATCGATCAGCGTGGGTGCTGTAGAGAGTCGCAGTTGGCAGGTGAATGGCGACCCACGAGCCTAATAAACATGGGCGGCTACCGGATCTGCTCGCTGCTACCCGCTCCACCACCTTCTGCGTCACGCGCATGGGTGGCGACATGCGTTGGATCGACCGCTTCGTCCACAGGAACGGCTTCACGTGCCTCATCCGCTGAAGCGGCTTGCTCTGAGTTCTCTGACTGCGAGGGTGGCGGCGTCACAGGAGCGGAATCATGGGCCCCCATCCACGGCAAATCCTCCGCTGCCGACAATATCATGCCAATACCAATCGAATCGAGCACGTCCCAGAACTCTTCGGGAATCTGATCCTGCTCAACCTGAGGCCGCGACTTGATTTCCTGTGAAGAGCCAAGCCCTGGTTTGGCATTTTTGTTTGAGCTAACGGTCTGTACTTTGTCGTCCAGAACAATTTCCGATTCCGTAGCGTCCTGCTTCATGATCGTTTGGCTGGAGGACGGCTCCTGTTCGTTGGCGAGTTGTCCAAAACGCTGCGCTGCACCCACTAGCTGCCTGGTTGGAGCCCCCCCTTCGACATCCACTTCGCCTTTGCCGTGGGGCACGATAGGACGATCGATGGGGCCGCTTTGCTCTGGATCGGCCGCGAGTGGCATTTCGCAAAAGTCGTACGAGGACAAATCCGCGCCGCTCTCCAAAGCGATTTCACCGATGAGATTGCTTTCGAAAACGATTCCCCCGCCGGAACCGAGATGGGCCTTGCCAGTTTGTAGTTCCTCAGGCTGAACCTGCTGAACGGCATACAAGCCGGGCTCTAGGTCATCGAAGCGGTACGAGCCTTGCGTGTCGCTCTGCGTCTCCGTTAGCAACTCTCCCTGTTCACCAAGCAGGCGTAGCGTCACACTCTCAACCGGTGCGCCCTCGTGTTGTGCGCAAGATTGGTTCGCAACCAACAACACCTGTCCGCTGATCGATCCACCGCGATCGCCACTCTCCGTTTCGTTCAAAGCCGCGCCGTCTCCAGCGTGCAGGGGCAAATCGCCTGCCAGGAGATACCGCGACTCCAGCTGTTCCAGCTGACAACATCGGGTCCGTCGAGGCATCGTCCGCCCTATTGAGAATCTTGGTTGCATTCTTGGTACTGGTGTTGAATCGAGGACTACCCGCGGCCAGCCTCGGCAGAATTGAATTAGCGCCGTCAGCCCCACAAGTTGTTATCGGATGCCCCGACAACTACCCAAGAGAAGTGCCGACGGCAGCGCGCTGGCCAATACGATCGATACAATCCGCAGAGTAGATTTAAGAAAGAGTCTTTACCGGGCCCGCCAAAAACTTGGTAGGAAGAGCACCAAAATGGCAAACAGCTCCAGCCTGCCCAGCATCATGAGGAAAGTGAATAGCAGCTTGGAACTGGCCGAGAATGCCGCATAGTTTTGCGTAGTTCCTACTATCCCCAAGCCTGGGCCAATGTTATTGAGTGTCGCAGCAACGGCACTGGCCGAATCGACGAGCCGATTCTCTTTCGGCTGACCACTATCGGTCCAGATCTCGTCTGTTTCCAGGCCTACCAGCAGCAGACAACTAACGCTGAAGATCAGTGCGACCAACCCAAAGTAAACCAAAATACTGCGGGCGAGTTCCGGATCGGTGATGGCCTCTCCCCCCAATCGAATATGACGGACGACCGAAGGATGGAACGAATGCTCGATTTCTCTCCCTAATATTTTCAAGCAGAGAATATGACGGATAACTTTCATGCCGCCACCCGTGCTTCCTGCACAACCACCGATGAACATAAGCGATATCATCAAGGCTCGGGAAAAGTTGTTCCAAATGTCGAAGTCAGCAGTGCCAAAACCGGTGGTCGTGATGATTGAGACAACTTGAAACAGACCATCGCGAAGCGCCGTTTCGAATTCCTCTCCGGTTAACTTACCACCGTCTAAATTGAATTCTCCTTCGGCAAAGAGCCCGACTACGCAAACCAGAATCGTAGCGCCAATAATTATGCCGATGTACGTCCGCCATTCGGGATCGGTGAACAGCATCTTCGGCTTGCGGATCAGCGTTAGGTACAACAGCGTGAAATTTGTCCCAGCCAAAATCATAAAGACGATGACTGTGTATTCAATCAACTTATATGTCCCTGGCAATCGCGTTTCGAATCCACCCAGGCTTCCGTTGAGCGTACTAAATCCACCGGTCGCCATCGTGCCGAAGGCGTGGCAAATGGCTTCAAAGGCAGTCATTCCATAGAGCTTAAGCAAAACACCCAGTATCAGCGTCAGCGCACAATAAATGGCAGCGAACACCCACGCTGTGTGCTGCATCCGCTCTTGAGAGCCCTCTTTGCTGGGGCCGGGCATTTCTGCACGCATTAAAGCTTTGCCAGCCGACCCTTGCCCAAGAACGGCCACAAAGAGCACGATGATTCCCAACCCCCCCAGAAAGTGCGTGCTGCTCCGCCAACAGAGAATGCACCGAGGCACCCACTCTTCGCGCTCGATGTCGGTGAGTACCGTAGCGCCGGTTGTGCTAAAGCCAGACTGACTTTCGAATAAGCACTCGGCAATACCCATGTTCTGGGGCACATCGTCGATCGCTCGAAACTTCACATCAGAAATGTAGTAGGGAATGCCGCCCAGCAGCGTCGCCAGCACCCAACTCAAACCGACGATGGCCATTGCCTCTTTGCGATAGAGAATGTCCGGGGCGTCCCGTCCCAACCAACGGAGCAGAAGCCCGACGAGCATGGAAACGATAATCGAACAAACGAGCCCCGTGAATCCGCCCTCCTCAAACTCGGCCTGCCCGCCAATCTGTGGCCAAGCCACAGGCAGGCTGAATGCCATTGTCACGCCAATCAGCCAGGCCACGATCCCCAACATGCGAGATACTAAGCGAAGGTTCATGGCTTTGGATGGGACATAAGGGTGAGGGTTGTTTCGAAGTTGAGAATCAACTTACGTGTTGCGAATAACTACTGACTCTTCTGACTTCGAAAAAATGCTTCAATCTCTTTCGACATCTTATCGGCAACCAGACCGATGACAGTGTCGCCAGGTTCGAATTGATAGTCGCCCCCAGGCACCGAAGCGTATCCCTCGCGAACCACACCGGCGATCAGACATTGCGTCGGCAAGCCAAGATTCGCGAGCACATGCTCGGTAGCCACCGAGTCGGGCATCACGTCGACCTCTACCACACTCAGTCCACTGCCTTCGCTGAGCGGAGTGGTAGAAACGATTGGGCCCGAGGACAAGAATCCCAACACCTGTTTGGCCACAACTTCGCGTGGACTCACCGCCAAGTCGATTCCCAGTTTGCCAACGACGTGGGCGTAATCGGGCCGACTGACCAAGGCCATGATTCGTTTCGCACCGATATCACGGGCTTCGACCGAGGCCATGATATTGTTTTCGTCTTCACCCGTGCAGGCGACAAACACATCGGCGCTGCCGACGCGTTCTTCTTCGAGATTGGCACGGCGGGTGGCCTCGCGATGGACAACGACCGTCTCGTTGAGATGACTGGCCAGGAACTCGCAGCGCTCCATGTCTTTATCCATAAGCACGACACGAAATCGCTTGCCCTCGAGGATCGATGCCAGGTGATACCCTGTCTCTCCCCCTCCGGCAATCACGACGTCGAGCTTGGCATTGCCCTCTGCACAAAAAAGCTCGGTAGCTGTGTCGATGTCGTCTCTTTTTCCAATGATCGTGATGCGATCGCCTGCCTCTACTTTGTCTTCGGCACCGGCAATCCAAGTTTCTCCAGCGCGGCTAATCGAACCGAGGCGTACGCCATTGGGCAATTGCAATTCCTTCAGTTGCTTCCCAACCCCCGATCGATCCTCGGCGACCATCACTTCGTGCACTTCCAATTCGCCCCTAGCCAAACTCTCGACGGCTACGGAGCCGGGATGCCGAATGTTGCGGGCGATTTCTAGCGCTGTTAGCTGTTCGAGACTGAGCAGCCGATCGATACCAAAATGCCGTTGGTAATCGAATGTACTGAGATCACGGAAGACAGGGGCATACACACGAGCCACAGCCCGCCGAGCACCCATCGCCTTCGACATGCTGGCTGCCACCATGTTGACTTCGTCATTCCCGGTTACCGCCAGGCATAAATCGGCACTACTGACTCCGGCTTGAAAGAGGACGCTCGATTGTGAAGCCGATCCAGTGATGACCCGCGCGTCGATCGAATCGTTGACCCGTCGAATGCGATTTGCATCGCTATCGACAACAGTCACGCTGTGACGGTGTAGACAAAGCAGAGATGCGATGGATCCTCCCACCGTTCCCGCGCCGAGAACAACAATGCGCATAGATTCGTTTCGTTTGGAGCTCAGTGTCGTTCGGAAATGACTCGACTCATTCGGGCAATGTTTTTCTGAACAAGCCCTCTGTGAATGCGTGCGGAGCCAGCAAACGCACGATTCTAAGCGGAGGATGCCGCTGGTGAAAGTGCGGTTTAGGGAAAGAAACAGGGCCTAGAGAGAGGGAATACCAGCGGGCTGGTCGGCCTCTCCGCCTCGGTACGCCTGGATGTATTCTCGGTAATCGTTACTCATGTCGTTCAGTTCCACCAAATCCCAGAGGGGGAAACTCTGCTGAATGTCCTTATCCAACAGGCTCATGTCGAGCTGTTCGAGCACTTGAACATACTGGTCCACCTCGTCCATGATGTCGGATGCCGAGGGGGAGTCGAGCTCCAATTCGGGGTGCGCTTTGAATACCGCCGCCCACAGATCGAAACTTTCTTCATACATGCGTTTTGCTTCTAGCAATGCCGCATCCTCCCGAAATGCTTTGGCGGCCGAGTAAGCTAACGCTCGTGCTCGCAACGCCTCGGAGGTTTGTTCTACTTCAGTCCGAACCTTCCAATAGGCGTAGTTGGACACGTCGCGATTATTTCTGGTCAGGAAAGTCTTACTACGATTTTCCTCAATCTTGTGAGCCAACTTGCGTGCTTCGTTGCGGACCTTGGGATAATTCTCAGAAATGAACTCCGCGATGTCCTTGGGCTCAAACCTAATTTCGTTCTTCAAATCGTAATACTCTTCCAGTCGTTCCTCAGGAACTTCGTCTTCAGGCGTGTCCAGCAGGTTGCGTTCTTCCTCGCTGAGCTCGCTACGAAGTTGCTCTTCCAAGGCCTGACTGGGATTCTCGGCTAGACTTTCGACGCGTGCCATGAGCTCTTTTCCCTCTTCCTCCAAGCGATCCAGATTCGACAGTCGAATCATGGCCCCGGTAGAGGCGGGGAACTCACGGTTACCAAACGATCGCCATAGATCGCTCGCTGTGGCCCAAGCGTTTTTGGCTTTTTCACCAAAAATTCCTTCGCGCTCGATTGCATCGCTGTAGTTGATCTGTGCTCTACCAGGATCGCTGTAGAACAGCACAGGGTTTTTCTTGCCCAGCGTTTTCTTGCGATCGTCAACAGCCGAAATAGCATCTTCATACCAAGAACGCGAAACGAGCCAGTTATCGCGTTTCTCTGGAGGTCGATCCGCAGGATGGAAATCTTCATCCGCTTTGAACAAACGGCGATAGTCTTTCTTTTCGTCAGCCGTTCCGATCTTACTACCGATGAACCAACCAAGCTCGGAAAGCAAGTAAGGCTTGTCTCGGTTGTACTTCAAACCTTCTTTGAGAAACTCGATTCCGCGTCGCACGTAATAGTATCGGTCACGAACATCGTCCAATTCGACCGAGACGTTGTAAGAGAGGTTCCACGCCTGATAACGCCAAAAAGAGATAAAGTAGGGCTGCAACTTCGCCAATTGTTGTAGCGTCGAGCGGAAGCTGGTCCAATCTTCCTTCTTTTTGAATTCGTTCGCGTTGCTCCACAGAATCGAAACGGCGATCCCGCGCAGTCCGAGCGTGGCAAGGCGCATGGTTTCGCTGGCGGGATCGATATCGCCGATGTTCGACTGCCCTAGATCGTTGTCGGTCCGCATCTTAGCGAGCACGCCACCGGGATCTTCTAAAGTCGAAGGGGCCCCAAGCTGCGAGATGGGGAACAGCAGCACCGCAATAATGACCAGGTAAGCAATCTTGCGATAAAAAGAACCACGTTCTGTCATCTGGCAACCTCACGAGTGCGAAGCAAGAAGTAACCCACTACGGCTGCACCAAGAAGATAAGCAAGGCAAATTGTTAAATCTGCACCGACCTTATCCGCAGGGACATCGAATCCAAAGGCTGCAAATTTAACCGTGCTAAACTGCGCAAAGTCTGGCAGCACCTGGGATACTCCCAACATTAGTTTCTGCAAAACGAAATCGACGGCATTGATAATCGAAGTGCCAACGCCTGGGTCCAAATCGGTCATCACATTCTTTTGTGTGACCATTCGGTAAGCGCTTTCCACCGGACCGCCACCGTAGACTTTCTCTACTCCATATTTCGCATAATCATCCCCAGCGGCAATCCCCACGAAGAAGTCTCGCTGGAAACCAAGCAGAATGAAGGACACCGTAAACAGCATGGCAACAGGGCCACTCAGCACGCTACTGGCCACCACGCCAATGGCAATCACGATTACCATTTGTACCCAGATACTGGTGTACACCTTCACATAATTGAACACGGCTGAAGCGTCTGGCAAACGAATGAAGCAGTCGGGTTGGGCGAAGCCAAAGTACTGGCCTCGCTCCAAACATTGGACGCGAATCTCGAGCTGGCCCGTGCTACTGACAAAATCGTCGTACAGGTCGCGCTCCTGGCCATCGATATCGACAAGCTTCTGCTTGATGGTCATTTCTTCGATTTTGTTATCGAGAGCAGCGAAGGGGATCAAGTCGCTCTTTAACTTCGTCTCTGGGTTTCGCACTTGAATAGCACCGCTGATCGCTTGACCGATAATGCCTTTATGGGTGCGGAATACGCGGACAATTAGCCCCAGTGGCAAGCCATTGCCGGAGTCGAGAGATTTGTCGACGCCGTCAAAAGTCCAGATCGCCGTGGCTTGAGTATTACCATCGATAAAGCTGCGATACGTCCACTCATTGCCGACGTTGATGCCGCGTTCTTTGGGAACGCCCTGCCGATCGATAAACGTAAGCTTGCCCCACTTGGGCAGTCGGGCCCGAATTGCCCCCTCCGATTCCGCGACCGTAAACGAATCGCCATCCGCCTCAATCCGATGGAAGTGATCGTAGTTGCTCAGTGCAGCTCCGTCTTTCTCCTCGTCCAATTCCACGTCGTGACGGTGGTACGCTTCCAGCGAAGTTCGTCCGCGATAGCCAATCACCTCGCCTGCATTATTCTTGGCATAGCTTAAACTATCCTTCTCGACGCGGTGCGTATGGCTGAGTGAGCGTGTCACAAAGAAATAGCTGCTTACAGCAATTAGCACCAACAAGATCGTGCCCACAATCGAAAATCCCAGAATTCGTCCCAGGATAATTTCCGTCGCATAGACCGGCTTGGTGACCACAGTGTAAATCGTCTTAGTCTTAAAATCGCTCGGCAAACTGAATGTGCTGAGTACCAGGGCCACACCTAGAACCAAGTAGGTTGTCGCCGTGAGGACGAAACTGACATACAACTTGGCGGGGTTCTGATTGTCTGAACTCAAAAACCAATTGGCAAACGCCAGAATCACCAGGAACACAACCAAAGCGACTTCCACGCGTCTGCGGCGGGCCTCTTTCATGGCCAGTCGGGCAAGGGCCCAGACGCGTCGCAACGAGGTGCTAAATAGCTCGCGGAATCCTACCGATACGGTCTCGTAAACGGTGTCGCCACCACGAACAATCCCCCGGCGCAATGCCGCAACTAGGTATCCCAATGCAATGGCTAAGACTGCTAAGACACACAGCACGAGTATGTAATTGGGCAAGGCCCCAAATGTGTTCTCTGTGCCGAGCAACCACTGGAGATACGGCAGAATTTGTTCTTCAAGTACCATCGAAAAATCTAGATCTCTGTATTTGTTCTTCCGAGGAAATTCCGTTCATCACCGACGCTTTCGCCCGTCAGGACTACTTATCAGGCTCACTGCCGGATGATCCATTTGCGGCCGATTCGGCAGGTTTTGACTCGACGTTCGCCCTGCGGCCCGGTCGGGCCTCGCTATCGCGGACGATCGTCAGGAATAGCTCTTCGAGGGTAGTAGTGGGATTACCCAATTCCAGAAGCTCCCCTTGATGACGAGAGATCACATCGCGAATCTCATTTTGGCACTCGTCGCTCAAGCCCTTGGCTCGAATCTGCGTGACGTCCGCCACGGTAAGAAGATTTTCCACCCGACCCAATTCCTTCAGCTCGCCTTGATGCAAAATTGCAATCCGGTCGCAAACGTCCTGCACGTCCGCCAACAGGTGGCTGCACATGACAATGGTTTTGCCTTCCTCCTTCAGCCGCAGGATCATATCTTTCATTTCCCGCGTACCGATAGGATCGAGTCCACTGGTGGGCTCATCGAGCAGAATCAAGTCGGGATCGTTAATCAGTGCCTGGGCCAAACCGATGCGGCGGGTCATACCTTTGGAATATTCTTGCAGCTGACGTTTTCTTGCCGTGTCTAACCCCACCTGTTTGATCAGCGCGTCGACCCGTTGCTGACGCGTTTCAGCAGGCATGTCGAACAGTCGGGCATAGAAATCTAGCGTCTCTTCGGCATTCAAGAATCGATACAGGTACGACTCTTCCGGCAAATAGCCGATGCGCTCGTTTTTGGCCACGTCGGTGGCGCTCTTGCCAAACACCAGGGCCTCGCCCTCGGTGGCAAACAGCAAACCCAGAATGAGTTTGATCGTGGTAGTCTTGCCCGAACCGTTGGGTCCCAGCAGGCCAAAAACTTCGCCCCGCTTAACTTCCAAGTCGAGGGCTTTCAGAGCCCGAACTTTCTGACGGCCCCAAAAGTCGCGATACACCTTCGATAGGGCCCGCGTTTGGATGACGGTTTCTTCGCTCATGTGTTTTGTCGGTTTCTAAGAGAGAATGAACGATAAATTACAGATACGATTGCGTGTTCGGCCGAGATTCCAGCCCGGGCGCATAGGGATACCCTAGCAACTACGGGGTTCTGCGGAGCCGGGTTCGGGAGTTCGCCAAAAAATCTCGAACTTCCGCCGCCAGACGACTTGGAGGACCGCCTCGCCCTGCCCGAAGTCAAGCCCTGAGTATAGTTTGCGACCATTGGGTCGGCAAGTTGCCCAAAATGAGGGCAGCGGTTTTCAAGAATCGACACATCAGATCGTGGAGATCCATAAGGCTTCGATAGAGTTGCAGCACGAAAAGATGAGGTTGTGGGCAATCTGAGTCATAAGTCTCAGTCCAATGGAGAAGTTCCAATCGCATTTCCCAGCTCACTCGCTCGGGTCATTCCCTTCTCTTCGTCTGTAGCCCTCTTCAACTTATGAATCGAAGTGGTCTGCCAAATCTTCTTCTGTTCAAGATCAAACCACTCATATGCAGCCTCATATTTGTTCTTCAGAGTGAGTGTGTGCCGCCATCGATTGCCCTCCTGAAACTCTAGCTCCCGATGATCCTCCGACACCGTCACCGAATTGACTTTGGGACGTGGTTGACCGGACTGCAGAATTTCAAGGGTCCGCCCAAATCGGCTAATAACAATCCAATACCCCTGCTCATCTACCCAGTGTCCTTGCCATGTTTCTAAGGAAAAGGCTGGCGCGTTCCATACGGAATCAGATTCTACCGTCGCTTCGTCTCGCATTTGACGAACTGCTTGCTCTACGAGTTCGCTGTAATTCGCCCGGTTTTCATATGTTGGATGGTATTGCTGATCTAGTCCTCGCCAAACATTGAGAACCTGTTCTAAGTTACCATCCTCAATTTCATGAATCGACGTCCTGATTAAATTCCTGGTAGCAAATCCATACAGGGAATTGTAGTTAAACGTTTTACCCAGGTTATTCGCAACTAACATGACACCGCTAATTATGCCTATTGAGAGCAACCCTAAACAGATCCGAACTCCTTTCTCACATTTGAATTCAGTAACTAGCCATGCAATTGGCACAGCGATCAATAAGGCGAGAATTAACAACAATGAAAGTGACATTTCCATACTCACGAGATTGCTTAGTTGCTAGTTGAGATACTTATTCAAATTGTACATCTTGCACCCCGATCATCACAAAGTTCCTTCATTGCTACTCGACGGCATCTAAATCTATGTAAACGTCAAAGCAAGTTTCTATCCGCAATGCCCGCCCTAAGAGAGCGTTCAGTTGTCCCCGCCTGTTAATTCGAATTCCCACAGTCCGACTTGTCGGTCGACAACTCCGATCCATCCGTAGCAGATTTACCCTAGGCAGCACAAATACTCTCGAAACATTCTTGACACCTTGATACAAGGCATGTATCCATATGTACACCTAAATGAATTCGGGTATTGGAGCCCAATTCGAGAGTCTCGAAACATTCGTTTAATCCGGTCTTTCCGCGGTCAACAATCTGTAGCCAGCCATCGGTGGTAAGCCATGCTCGCGCAATTGAACACTTTGTCACTTCTTGGGATCGATGCTTTGCCGGTGGAGGTGGAGGTCGATGTTTCTCCCGCTGCGATGCCAAAGGTGCTGCTTGTGGGACTCCCCGAAGCAGCCGTCAAAGAGAGTACCCATCGTATCGAACGAGCGTTAGTGAATAGCGGCTATGTGCGGCCGCAGAATCGAGTCGTGATCAACCTTGCCCCGGCGGAGTTGCCGAAACAAGCCGCGTCATTCGATTTGGCAATTGCCCTTGGGTTGCTCGCCGCAAGTGGGCAGTTGGAATCCGACTTGTTTGAGCAGTATGCCGTTGCCGGTGAACTCGCACTCGATGGCAACATGCGTCCTATCAAGGGTGCGCTATCCATGGCTATGGCTGCCGCCCGACAGGGAGCTCGGGGCATTGTCTTGCCTTCAGCAAACGCTTCCGAAGCTGCGGTCGTAGAGGAAATCGAAGTGATTGCCGTCGATAGCCTCACGCAAGCCACCGCCTTCTTCGCCGGTCAATTGACGCTCGACCCCATACCCTCGCGGCTCGATGAGCTCTTCAACGAATTGGGCGGCTACGACATCGACTTTGCTGATGTGCGTGGCCAAGAAATGGCCAAACGGGCGCTCACACTCGCCGCAGCAGGTGGGCATAACCTACTCATGGTCGGTCCTCCGGGTTCGGGCAAGACCATGCTCGCGAAGCGAATGCCCTCAATCTTGCCGAGTCTGGCGGCAGAAGAATCGATTGAAACCACGCGGATCTATAGCGCCATGGGCAAGCTCAACGGCGGCGGGCCTTTGCTGGCCCGACGTCCCTACCGCGCACCGCACCACACTATCAGCAACGCCGGGCTCGTTGGTGGTGGGTCGATTCCCGCCCCTGGCGAAATTAGTCTCGCTCACAATGGCGTGTTATTCCTAGATGAGCTCCCTGAATTCAACCGGCAAACCTTAGAAGTGCTTCGCCAACCCTTGGAGGACGGTCACGTCTCCATCAGCCGAGCGTTGCGATCAACCGATTTTCCCGCCGACTTTATGCTGATCGCTTCGCTCAATCCTTGCCCGTGCGGATACCGCAACGATCCCCGCCGCGAGTGCCATTGCTCAATTCCACAGATCGAACGCTATATGGCAAAAATCAGTGGGCCACTGCTCGACCGGATCGATTTGCATATCGAGGTACCCGCGGTGCCGTTTAACGAGCTCTCTGCCGCTGCCGACGGCACCGACAGTTCCTCCATGCGTGAGAAAGTCAATACAGCCAGGCAATTGCAAAGTGCGCGGTTTTGTAACTCATCCACTCGCGTCAACGCACAGATGACAACCCGCGAATTGCGACAAATCTGCGGGCTCGATGATATGTGCCGCCGGATGTTAGAACAAAGTGTCGATCAACTCGGTCTGTCAGCTCGTGCCCACGACAAAGTGATCCGCGTGGCGCGAACTATTGCCGACGTCGACGGGGCCGACACCATTGGCGTCCAACACATCAGCGAAGCGATCAACTATCGCATGCTCGACCGGCAATATTGGAGCTGAGGCCGTGTGTTGCGTGGCAACACGGCTATTGAATTAAACTACAGTCACCAGCCGTGTTGCCACGCAACACACGGCACTCGGGAGAAAAACAATGCCCTGCTATCTTTTCACGTGGCACACCTACGGAAGCTGGCTTCCCGATCGCCCACAGGGCTATGTTCACTGGTCCCGAGGTTTGCAACCAAGCAGCCCAAGGTTGGCATTATGCTATCGAAAGGAACAGAGAGATTCGACGGTACAATTGGGAGAAACTCAGCAACGCGCAATTATCGAGGAACTAATGAAGTCGGCACTGCCTATTCGGTATCGACTACATTCTGTGGCGTCGGACAAAACGCACATTCATGTACTGGCGAGTTGGTTGGACAAGCGACCTTGGAAACGACTCTGCCGATCGATGCGTCGTTCGATGAGCCAATGCTTGAATCGACAACGGAAACGCAGATGGTTTTCACGTGGCGGACACTCGAAGCAAGTTCTAAACCGTTCGCACTACGATCATCTCGTCTTTGACTATCTACCGTCGCATAGTGGGTGGAAGTACGCTGAAGAGAAGGGGATCTATCTCTAGCCGTGTGTTGCGTGGCAACACGGCTGGGTATGTCCTAGAGAGTGTTTCGCTTAGCCGTGTTGCCACGCAACACACGGTTCACTTCGCACCGCGAGTTCTCTGCATCTTCCGCGCATTCTCTGCCTGACCTGTCATCTCATAAAGAAAGCGGCTGGGAACCGTTTCCCGCGGCTTTCCCCATTTGCGACGCGTGAGGGCAAACGAAAGTGTTAGCTCTTCCTGGGCACGCGTGACCCCGACATAACAAAGCCGACGTTCTTCATCGATGGCATCCCCCTCGGCTTCGACTGAGCGCTTGTGAGGTAAGATTCCCTCCTCCATTCCCGGCATGTAGACATACGGAAACTCCAAGCCTTTCGCCGAGTGCATCGTCATCAACGCAATGGCATTCCCCTGCAGTTGGCTCTCCTTGTCTTCATTGCTGTCTTGTCCACCCAAAGCGATGTCATCGAGAAACCCCCTTAAAGACGGTTCTTGCGAATGCTGCTCATAGTTGCTCGCGGCGTTGACAATTTCTTCCAAGGAGGCTGTTCGCGCAGCCAGATCGTTTGCGTCGGGATACATTCGCTCGAGCTCACGACGATAGCCAACACTTTCAATTACCTGAGACGCTAAATCGCCTAAAGCCAACTTCTCCGCACGCTGGCGAAGCTGCATCATCAAATGGGCGAACTTATTCAGCGACTTTGTTGCCGCAGGCGATACGATTCCCTGCGCACTATTGTTGGTGATCAAATCCCAGACATGCCCACCCTTGGAGGTCGCGGCGGAAACTAATTGTTTTACTGATGAATTGCCAATTCCCCGTGCAGGCGTATTGATAATCCGCAGCAATGCCGACTCGTCGTGGGGATTGTCAATCACCTTCAAATAAGAAAGCAGATCCCGGACTTCTTTACGGTCGAAAAAACTCATCCCACCGATCAGCACATAGGGCAGGTTCACGCGACGGAGCTCAGCCTCGAAGCTTCGCGGTTGCTCATTGGTACGGCAGAGGATGGCAAATTCTCGGGCCGAAACGCCAGGACGCGTCATGCGGGTTTGAATGTCGACCACAACCTTCCGTGCCTCTTCAGTTTCGTCTTGCAACTGCAAAACTCGCGGTCGTTGGCCCCCCGCTCGTGCAGGACGCAACACTTTGTCGTGCCGATGGCGATTGAATGCGATCAGGGTATTGGCGTAATTCAGAATCGCGGCAGTGCTACGATAATTGGCCTCGAGACGAACAACTTTGGCATCCGGCCAGTCCTTCTGGAAGCTCAGGATGTGCGTAATCTCCGCTCCTCGCCAACCATAAATCGATTGGTCGTCGTCACCCACCACGCACAAGTTGCGATGGCCCATCGCCATTCCTTTAACGATCTGGTATTGGCTTTGATTGGTGTCCTGATACTCATCGATGAGCACCTGGTCGAAACGTGCCGCTTCCTCCCGCCGCACTGCCGGCGATTTGGCGAATAGACGTTGCACCAAGAGTAGAAGGTCATCAAAGTCGACCATTCCCTTGGCTTTCAAGCTACTTTGATATCTCCGATACGCAGCCGCAGCGAGGTGTTCCTTATCTGTCTCGGCAACCGACGCCGCCCGCGCGGGATCGAGCGCTCGTGTTTTCCACTGAGAAACAATCGCCAGAAAGTCACCAGGCCTCAACGATTGATCGGGACAACGAATTTCTCGCAACGCACTGCGAGCTTGAGATTCTTGGTCGCCCCGATCGCAGATTGCAAATTGCGGAGGGTAATCGAGCTTCGCAATATGCCGACGCAAGATCTTCACGCATAGAGAATGAAAGGTAGAAATCTGTGGCCGAGGTCCCGCTTGGCCCCGTTTTTTTCCCGACTTGAGCAATGCCCCGGCACGCTGCTGCATCTCCTGGGCGGCCTTTCGCGTGAAGGTGACAGCCAGAATGCGATCGGGCGGTGTTCCCCGGCGAATCAATTCCGCAATCCGGTGCGTTACCACTCGCGTTTTTCCCGTGCCCGCAGCAGCTAGGACCAACAGAGGCCCTTCCAGGGTAAGTACGGCATCGCGTTGCGGCGGATTGAGTTTGTCGATCATGGCGAGAACGGCGGGAAGGCATGCCCGGGGATGGTGGGTCTTTTCTGAAGGTGGCTTTCGAGACGTGGTTTTTGGACGTGCGTTGATCGTAGACTGAGGCATCTCAGCCGTGAAGGACTTGACAGCGAAACCCGAGCTCAGGGCTTTCGGCGATTCCGATTCCCCCTGAAAATAGCGATTCCCAGGTAGCGTCTGGGTCTATCTTGACGATAAGCCTGTGCTAGATTTACACTTCGGGAACCGGCTTGGTAATAGGCCGCGAATATTCTGCTCTTATCTTGAATTGTGATTTATCACGAGTGGATCGCTTGAATCTAGAAAGATACATATGAAGACCGAACGTCGCCACGATTTGGAAACCAACGAATTGGCCCGCTACACAGCCGAGGGTATTGAGAAGGTGAAGCCCTTCTCCGGCCAACTCTTTGGTGCCGCTTTGGTCATCACAGGCGTTTTCATACTCATCTCTCTTTGGGGAAATGCCGCCGAGTCGAAAGAAGCCTCAGCTTGGACCGACTATTTTCTGGCGTTTAGCAGTTCCGACCAGGAGATGGTCAATCTCCAACGCGTTGCCCTGAATGAGGAACATCAGGGCACCGTCATGCAGGAGTGGGCACACGTCACTTGGGCCGATCGCCAAACTGCGTTGGCAACGTTTCAATATCTGCGAGACCGCGCGTCCGCCCAGGAACGGCTGGCCAACGTAGCTGCCATCTACGAAGAACTTGCCAAAGGGGCAACCGATCCGGAGGTCGTGAATCGCGCTCGCTTTGGCCTGGGACGCGTATACGAAATGCAGAATCGGCTAGATGACGCTCGCAAGTCTTATGACAAAGTCGAAGGCGACTTTGCGATGATTGCCCAAGAACGTTCAGATAATTTGCTGAAGCCGGATGTCCAAGAAGCTTTAGCCTGGCTTGCCAGTGCTGATTTGCCCAAATCAGCGGGTGCCGGGGCCACGGGCAACAAACCGATGTTTGATGTGGATGTTCCCGAAAGCGGCGGCTTCAATTCGCGCTCGTTGGATGAAATCCTAGGGTTTGGCGGCGACAGCTCCGATAAGCGATATGGTGATCGTGACGCTGAAGAAGGTGGTGATAGTCCGGAATCCAAAGTCGACGAAATCTTCGAATCGGAAGAGTCTGCAGACTCCGAAGCTGGCAACGACTCGGCAGAGAAAGCTGACGCTGACGCTGAATCGGATGCTGAACAGGAAGCGGAAAACGCTGAATAATGAGTTCGGGTGACGCTGGAAACTCCGGTGATGCGAAAGCGGAAAACGATCCCCTGCAATTCGAAGTTGCCGACCATCAATCGAATAAGCGTCTCGACGTTTTTCTGTCCGACTGCCTGCCGGATGTGAGCCGTGTGCGAGTGAAACGAGGCATCGATTCCCGTAATGCCGTAGTTGATGGGACTATTCGCAAAGCCAGCTTCCGCGTCTCTGCGGGTCAACGCGTCGAATTTCGTCTTCCGCCTCCTCCAGCCGCCGGTCCCGAGCCTGAGCCAATCGACCTAACAATCCTCTATGAGGACGAAGCGATTGCCATTGTCGACAAGCCAGCCGGCATGGTCGTTCATCCGGCCAAAGGCCATTGGTCGGGCACGTTGGCGAGCGCTCTGGTCCACCACTTCGACCAACTCAGCGAGCACGGCGGACCCTCGCGGCCCGGCATCGTCCATCGACTCGACCGCGACACGAGCGGTGTGATCGTGGTGGCTAAGACGGATGCGGTCCACGAGAATTTGGCCGCCCAGTTCAAGAATCGAGACGTCAGCAAAGAATACTTGGCGATTGTGAGCGGTTGTCCCGATCGCGATCGCGATCGCATCCACCAGCCTATTGGTGCCCACCCTTCACAACGGGAGAAGATGGCGATTCGTGCTGGCCACTCGACTAGCCGAGAAGCCGAAACTTTTTACGAAGTGCAGGAGCGATATCGTGGGTTCGCGTTGGTCCTGGCAAAACCCAAAACAGGGCGCACCCATCAAATACGATTGCACCTTCTACACATTGGCGCACCCGTCCTTTGTGATCGTCTCTACTCAGGCCGAGCGCAACTCAGCGTGGGAGAGTTGCGACAGATAACACGTCTAAACAATCTGGCAGAAGAACTCGCCGAGGACAGCCTACTTCTCGACCGGCAAGCCCTGCATGCTCATCGATTGAGCTTTGCCCATCCACTAACGGGCGATCGGATGGAATTCTCGGCAGAGCCTCCCCCTGATATGCAACGGCTACTACTGCTATTGCAGCAATCGAGCAAATCAGGATAGAACGTATGGCAATTCGTGGCGGGAACGACATCGTCTCAATCATTCCTTAGCTTCCCACCACTCATACGTTTCACTTTTCTTTCATTTCTATTTTTTAGTAGAGGGTTTGTACCATGGGTATGCTCAAAGAGTTCAAAGAATTTGCCATGAAGGGCAATGTGGTCGATATGGCGGTGGGTATCATCATCGGAGGTGCCTTCGGCAAGATTGTTTCTTCGATGGTTAGCGACATTATCATGCCAGTGGTTGGGTATTTCACCGGCGGCGTGGACTTTGGGGATCGATTCTTATGGCTGGGTGAGGGAGACAAGCCAGCCACACTCGAAGCGGCCAAAGAAGCGGCTGGACCTTATTTAAGTTGGGGACCTTTCCTGCAAAGCACAATCGATTTTGTCATCGTCGCCTTCGCTATCTTTATGGCGATCAAGGCCATGAACAAAGCGAAAGAGCGATTTGAAAAAGAAGAAGAGGAAGCTCCCAAGGCTCCGCCGGAAGAAATTGCATTGCTACGCGAGATCCGAGACTCGCTAGCCAAGTAAGTCAAAGAAGCAAGACGTTCACGCCTATGCTCGCCGCTCGCCTAACGCAGCGGCGAGCAGGTCGTGTGTACCCAGGGGTCGGGGGCTAAAAAACATCTCACCCGCAGCAAACCCAGCGGCGGGGCCTAGCCGGTAGGCCAGCGTTTCGATCCGTTGATAGATGTACTCCTTCTCGGGAGGAAACTGCGAAGCATAACAGCGAACGGAAGCTACCTTCGCCTCCAAAGTATTGGATATATCGACCACAACTTGTCCGGGGGTTGCAATTGACTCGATGCTATTGAATGCCAGCGTGTAATAAAGCTGAGCGGCAATTGTGTGCGGGGGAAGTCCCGCAAAATCGTCGTCCCACTTGGTTAAACGAGAGTAGAAGACCGCAGCATCAGTAATCTGCATCGCTTGCCAATGATCGGGGGAAGCGAGCGGCGTTTTCTCCCCCAGGCCCAAGACTAATTGCGGACGATAGCGGCGAAACTCGGTCGCAAGTTTCACTCGGGCTTCATAGGAATCGAACAACTTGCGATTGGGCAAGTCGAGTGTGATACGCTTCGTCACACCGAGGGTATTGGCTGCCGCCTGTGCCTCGGCCAAGCGCTCTTCGGGACCAGAAGTACGGGGTGTCGGTTCGCCATCGGTCAAGTCGACAATTCCCACACGGTAACCTTGCCTCGACAAACTAGCCAAAGTCCCCCCGCAAGCAATTTCCACGTCGTCCGGATGGGCTCCAACGGCAATGACGTCGAGCAGATTGTCTTGCTGGTCGCTCATAGTTCTAGTCCTCGCTGTTTTTCTCGCTGTTTTTCTGGCTATTTTTCTCGCTATTTTTCTCGCTGTTTTTCTAGACAGAGCGACTGCGGCTAGAAATTGAAACGCGGCGTCCCTCGATTTCGATCTTTCCCGCCGCCAACAACTTCAAAACGTGGGGGTAGGCCTCTTTTTCAACTTCAAAGACTCGGCTGGCAATGGTGTCGGCTGTATCGTCGTCGAACACGGGTACCGGCTGCTGCCAGATGATCGGCCCTTCGTCATACTCATTATCGACAAAGTGAACAGTACACCCCGTCAGCTTCGCGCCATAGTCGAGCACCGCTTGGTGAACTCGATTGCCATACATCCCCTTACCACAGAAAGCAGGAATCAACGAAGGATGAATATTCAGTACGCGTCCTTGGAAATCGTCCGGCACCGGCGCCAGCTTCAAGAAGCCCGCCATCGCCACGTAATCGACTTCGGCCCGGCGACAGGCTGAAAACACCGCCTGGCCGTAAGACTGGTCGGAGTCGAAATCGCCTCGCGACACAATCTCAGTCGCTATTCCCGCATCCGCTGCAAACTTCAACCCGCCGGCCTTGGGAGAACTGGAAACGACCAACTGGATATCAATTGGCAAGCCGCCAGAATCGGCCAGCTCAATAAAGTTTTGCAGCGTCCGACCGCCACCCGAGATCAACACGGCTAGGCGAAGGGGAGTGATCTGCGCACGGCTCACGATTTCACCTGAACGTAGGTGGCGACATCGAAGCCGCCGACTTTTGCTTCCGTTGGCTCCACTCCGTCGATCTCTTGAAGTGTCACAGAATCCGCCAGGGTTTCTTTTGCTATGTAGCCATTAAACTTGTCGACTGCCTGCTGCACGTCCTTCGAATCGGTGTCAATTCCGACTTCGATGCGATCGGTGAACTGACAATCTTCTTCTTTGCGGGCATCTTGAATTATCCGGACCAGATCGCGGGCCAGGCCTTCTGCAATTAAATCGTCGGTTAATTCCGTTGCCAAAATGGCCACCACCCCATGGGCATTGGCCGCTGTCCAGCCATCGCGTGCCTGCAAACGAATTTCGACTTCTTCCTCGTTGAGTGCTACCTCCTGGCCCTCAACGGTGAGGTTGATCAAACCGTTGTCGCGGATATTGGCCAGCAGTTCTGAGCCGCTATGCTTGGCCAGCGCCGGCTTAATCTTGCCCATGAGTTTCCCAAGCCGCGGGCCGAGCAGTTTGAAATTCGGCAAAACCTCGTGCTGAACATACTTTTCCGGTTCGTCGCTGAACACCAACTGCTTCACATTCAATTCATCGGCGATCACCGCGGCATGTTCTTCCAGCCACTGCTGATGCGTCTGGTCTGCCAGCACAACGATCACCTCGGCCAGCGGTTGCCGCACTTTGAGCTGCGCGTCGTTGCGAGCTTGACGACCCAATGACGAAATATGCCGCACGAGAGTCATGCGCTCCGAGAGGGCTTCGTCGACGGCTTCGGCATCGCCAGTCGGGAAGTCGCACAGATGCACACTCTTGGGAACGCGTTCACCGAAGATCGCCACCGCCAGGTTTTGCCAAAGTCCCTCGGCCAGGAACGGCACAAAAGGGGCAACCATTTGCGTGGTGGTCAGCAGACACTCGTAAAGCGTCCAGTAGGCGTCGAGTTTGTTCGGATCTTGTTTGTCCGCGGCCCAAAATCGATCGCGGCTGCGGCGGACGTACCAATTCGAAAGGGCATCGACAAAGGCGGTAATCGACTGGCACGCCCCGTAGTTGTCGTATTCATCCATGCAACGCACAACCGTCGCACAGGTGGAATTCAGCTCACCTAAAATCCACCGATCCAGCTCGCTACGTTCCTCCAACGGTCGATTCGTTTTTGCAGCAGTACAGATCTCCAAAATTGAAGCGCTATCGCCTGCCCCCTCACTACCAGCCGCAGGTTCAAACCCGTCGATATTAGCGTAGATCGTGAAGAAGCTGTAAACATTCCACAGCCGCAGCAGGAATTCGGGAACACTATCTTTAATCGACTGTTCACTATATCGAATCGACGTCCACGGCGGTTGGTTGGCAAAGAAGTACCACCGCAAAGCATCGGCACCGTATGCATCGAGAATTTCGTCAGGCGTGCGGTAGTTCCGCTTGCTCTTTGACATCTTCTGACCGTCTTCACCAAGCATGAGCCCGAGGACGATGCAGTTGCGGAAGGGATGGGGGTAGGGCGCATCGAGCGAAGAGTCAGAAGCAGCAGACGTTCCGTCTTCAGACTCTGTGCTCTGGGCACTTTGCTCACCACCAAACAGCAACGTGCTAATCGCCACCTGGCTGTAAAACCAGCCGCGGGTTTGGTCGAGGGCTTCGCTGATGAAGTCAGCAGGAAACTGCGATTCAAACTTCTCGCGAGCTACGCCGTCTGGTTGACCACGGTAACCCCATTGGGCAAACGGCATTGCTCCGCTGTCGTACCAGCAGTCGATCACCTCGGGTACACGCTGCATGGTGGCATTGCCACATTGGCACTCAAACTCCACGGCATCGATGTAGGGCTTGTGGACTTGCAGGTCGTCGGGCAGCTCGGGGTTCTCCTCTTTCGCTTTCTGCCACGTTTCGGTACCACGAATTCCCGGTTGGGCGAGCAGTTCTTCATAACTGCCGACGGCTGTCTGATGGTTGCATTCTGGACAGACCCAAATCGGCAGCGGCGTGCCCCAGTAACGCTCACGGGACAGGGCCCAATCGACGTTTGATTCCAGAAATTTTCCGAAACGCCCGGTCTTGATATGCTCCGGCAGCCAATTGATCTTGGCATTGTTGGCGAGCATCTGGTCTTTGTACTCGGTGGTGCGAATGAACCAACTTTCACGGGGATACTGGATCAACGGATCTTCGTCCGCCCGCCAACAGAAGGGATAATCGTGCAAGTACTGCTCGCGATGGAACAGCAGCCCGCGCTCTTTCAAATCGCGGATGATATCCTTGTCGCAATCCTTGACCCACCGGCCCTGGCAATAGTCGGGACCCTCGTCGGTGAACTTGCCGTTGGGGTCGACGGCATTGATTAACCCAGGTGCTTCGCCCGGCTTAGCAGAAGCTTGTTGATTGACCAATACCTCATAGTCGACTTCACCAAAGGCGGGAGCCTGATGCACAACGCCTGATCCACTATCGGTGGTTACAAAGTCTGCGGAAACAACTTGCCATTCACTCGATGATCCTGACTGATAGAAACATTCAAATGGAGGCACGTAACGCTTGCCAATGAGCTTAGTCCCCTGGCAGGTTGACTCAACTTTTAGCTCACGCTTTATCTTGTCGGCAATGCTCTCCACCAAGTCCGAAGCAACAATCAATCGCTCCGTTGTGCCATCTTGCTCATCTAAGACGACGGAGTATTCCAGCTCAGGATGAACCGCGGCGAACTGGTTCGACGGCAACGTCCACGGAGTGGTTGTCCAAACCAGCAGCGAGGTATCTGTGGTGTTGCCTTCGTCATCCAGAAGCGGAAATTTCACATACACGCTAGGATCAGCCACTTCGCGGTAGCCTTGGCCCACTTCGCCGCTAGAAAGTGCCGTGCCGCCCTGGGCCCACCACCAAACGATCTTGTGTCCCTGGTAGAGCAGTCCGCGATCGAACAACTGCTTGAGCGACCACCAGACGCTTTCCACATAACTTTGGTGGTAGGTGACGTAGGCTTCGTCCATGTTCACCCAGAAACCCATGCGATCGGTTAGTTTCTGCCACTCTCCGATATACCGCCACACGCTCTGCTGACATTTCTTGATAAATGGCTCGACGCCATAGGCTTCGATCTCTTCCTTCGAATGGATCCCCAACTCTTTGCAAACTTCCACTTCCACCGGCAAACCGTGGGTGTCCCAACCCGCTTTGCGCTCGCAGCGGTAACCCCGCATCGTGCGGTATCGTGGGAAGAGATCTTTGATAGCCCGCGTCAAGCAATGTCCTGGGTGAGGCATGCCGTTGGCCGTGGGCGGGCCTTCGTAGAAGACGAATGACGGTGCACCTTCTCGCGCTTCGAGAGACTGTTGGTAGATGTCGTGCTGTTTCCAGAAATCAGTGATCGCCAATTCGCGATCGGGGAAGGATTGGTTCTTATCGATTTCTGGAAACATAGGGAGGCTGGAAGTGTGAAGTATGAATGTTGAAGTTTGAAATGTCCTACTTACCCTGGAAAGTTTGAAGTCGGACGTACTTCACACTTCAAACTTCAAACCTCAAACTTCCTCAGTCGTCATCAAAGTCGGGGTCGTCGCTAAAGGGAGAGGTTTCTGCTTCTTCCTCATCGCCCCCAAACGTATCGGGAAACTCTTCGTCTTCGGTGAGATCGTCATCCCAATCTTCTTCGAAGTCGTCGTCAAATTCGTCGTCGAAATCGTCCTCTTCAAAATCGTCGAACGGGTCGTCCACCTCAGCAACTTCAGGAGCTAGTACCGGGCATGCAGGTTCACTCCACCTCTGACCCGCTGGGTTCGCACCGAGCGAGCCCAGCGCCAAATCTAGAGACGTTTCCAAAGACGATGCCATCCCAATCACCATTTTCTATCCTCTAACAACTGTCTATTTTTCTTGGTTCACGCAATGCTGCCGAAGCAGCAGATGAGAAATCTGATCGCCAGGCGGTTCGTCATGACGACCCAGCAGCTAGCATTTTAGCCACACATCGTAAGTGTGTGCCACAGGCCGGTTTTAGACAAAATCGCCGGTGCGGTTTTTGTCGCCCTCCGCCGGGTTCTGCCCCATGGGAAGGGCCATTCTAGCCGGAGTCGATTCCGTCGCATATAGGCTGCAGACGGACCCGCCTGAGGGCAAGTTGGCACTTGTATAGGCTGACATGGCAAATTGGATTAGAATCGACCCTTGCCGATGGGCTTGGCCAGCGAAGCTGGGAGGCTCCGCTACCCATTGGATCGCAGTCGTGCGGCATTTGGCTGGGCTGGTCAATATCGCCGTCAGAAAGGATTCAATTATGCAGACAGCCATATTCGTCTTTGTAGCGTCGACCCTGGGAGTTTCTTTCGGCTGGCAACCGATGCCCGATGGTAGCGAGAGCTACGAATACATCGTCCAGCTCGACCGCGAATTGCTCGCCCAGTTGGAACGGGGCGAATCGGTGCCCATTTCGACGGACATTCCCGACTCCGTCCAGCCCATCCGACGGATCCGCATTGTGGCCGGCAACCAGGACCTGCCTCGGCGAGAATTGGTCACGCAATTCAAACCCAATACAGACGAGATCGCTGCTGAGGATGCCTCGCCAGATACGGATATAGTGCGCGGGCAATACGCCCAGGGCAGTCACACTAACATTGCCCCACGCTATTCCAGCCAACCCAATCGCCAGGACATCTTGCCCACCAGCGGTCAAAGCAATTCCATTCTTCCCCGGGGCTCACAACTCCCCAATGGCAATCAGATCAAAGCCAACACGCAAGAATTCGCTCGTTCATTGCAACGTACTGCCGAGCAAACAAGAGATGCTTTTGAAAACGAGATCGTTCCGCGCGCACAAGCCATTCTTCCGAAACAGGCGAGTGACATTCTGCCTCGGCAAGCGACAAACATTTCGCCCAAGCAATCGTCTCCGCAGAATTCAAACAACATCCGCAGTGCCAACTCGTCGAGCCAGGCCGATATCCGCCAACTCTTCGGCGACGACAACAACTCCGCTGCAGGCACGGTACGACCGGCAGATCGGCGACCGGTCGAGTTGCGACCAGCCACCGGCAATCGATACAACACGGCCGACAACAGAAGCAACGCTCTCGATGCAAACAATAACACCGGCCAGCCAATTCTGCCTCGTGGTACGGCACAAAACAACACAGTCCGCACCAACAACACAAGCCAGACCAATAGCACTCTGCCTAGATCCAACAACACAGCTCCTAGCAATCAAAACCCCATCACTACCGACGGGCGCTACGCGAGAAATAACCAGCAACCCGCCAGCGGGAACGTTCCGCCCCGGCGTACACCCGACAATTCCCAACCCGTTACTAACAACAGTGGAATCCAAGCTAAGTGGCCGGAACCGAAACGGTTTGAAGACGCCCCGTTAGCCCAACAATACGACACCCAAAATGGCCGCTACTCCGACAACAATCAGAATGGCGTTCACGTCGGTGTTCCTAGCAATGGTGAGTCGGGGAACATGGCCAATCGGAACGGGCAAGACAATGCCTCGCGGGCCAGTTCGATCCTGAGCTTTCCTAACGGATCTCAGAATTCTCAGAACAATTTGCAGACTTCCCAGACGAAAACCTCCCCAACCGTCCCCGAAATCCGTCGTGAAATGCTCAACCAACCAGCCAACGCTGGCATGAATATGGCGAGCGATCGTTCGACCGGAACCTCTTCATTCAACACTCCACGAGCAGGATCGCCACAGGCACAGCCTTCCAACTTCGCTAGCTCCAACTTTAATAGTCCCCACGCCTCTGAGAAATCGAACTTCTTCAATACTCGTTCGCCGGCCGAGAAACTTCCCATCGGCCCAACTCCTGGCACACCGGATACGAACAGCGGCGGCAGTAAGAGTGCTGGAAAAGTCTTTCCCCTCATCCTGGCCTGGGTCCTACTCAGTGGCTCCGGGGCTGGCAATCTGTACTTATTCTGGAGCTATCTCGACATCCGCAATAAGTACCACAGCTTGGTTCGCAGTGCCGGCCGCAAGCTAGGCCGACGCTATTTGGACGACCGCTACGGCGAAGAAGAGTACGAGAAGTAGCGTGTGCTGATCAATTCGCTCGCGAGCTTGCTAAGTAGCCGGAGGCACACCTGCCTCCGGAGTCGGCGGACCGCCCACCACGGCGGGTAGACAGTGGCGGTCCGGCTATTGATTCATGGAAATCGACACAGCGAATGCTAGCACATGCTGCCAACGCAAGCTGAAGTTGGTGGAATTCGCCAATCCGGTTAGACTGGTAGCCATCAAGAAGGACCTTTCCGCTGGCACACCCGCAAACGTTGCCGCGGTATTCGACATCTGCATGGAGGCTCGTCATGTCCCAGCCCGCGCTGCGATTTGTACACGCCAGTGATTTTCATTTGGAACAGCCCCTCGGTGGCGTTTCTGAAGTGCCCCCGCACTTGCGCGATTTATTCCTCGACGCTCCTTATCAGGCAGCCGAGTTGGTATTCGATACGGCCGTGACCGAAGGGGCCGACGCACTGTTATTGGCAGGAGATATCGTCGACTTTCAATACGTCGGTCCGCGGGCTGTTGTTTTTCTTACCGAACAATTCCAGCGCCTCGCCAAACACGATATCCGCGTGTACTGGGCCTGCGGCGCGTCCGACCCCGCAAACTCGTGGCCGTCGAGTTGCGAGTTGCCAGAGAACGTCCATATCTTTGCTGTCGATCGAGTGGAGACGCTTGCCCACCATCGTGACGGCGAACAAGTTGCTACCATCCAAGGAATCAGTCGCAGCGAAGACGGCGAGTTTTCCCAAGACGGATTCCATCGCGACGCACACGGATTATTTACCGTGGGTGTTGCTTACTTTACCGGTGCCACCCGCGGAACCGAGGGCGATCGGGTTCACTACATGGCCCTGGGAGGTCAACACACACGCGAGACGGTCGACGAATCGCCCGGCATTGCCCACTACAGTGGCACGCCGCAAGGCCGCAATCCGCAAGAGGTGGGAGCGAGGGGCTGCACGGTGGTAACCGTCGACGACGCCGGAAACATCAAGTCGCGCTTTGTGGCAACTGATTCCTTGCGTTGGCTTACCGACACCATTGAAGTGGTAAAAGGAACCGACGAAGACGCTCTTTATCTGCTCATCGAACAACGGATTTCCAAGCTCCGGATCAAACACCAGGGTGTGCCACTGTTGATGACTTGGAAGATCGAGGGTAGCGGACAAATCCTCAATCACATTCGCACCGGCGGCATCAGCGATGACATCAGTTCACTGCTTCGCGAACAATTTGGCACGCAGCAACCAGCAGTGTGGACGGTGGGGCTTGAGTGCCAATCTCCTTTGGACGTGCCTCGCGAATGGTACGACGAAGATACCATTATGGGAGACGTGCTCCGCGAATTCCGCAAACTGCAGGACGACTCGAAGATCTCACTCGATTTAGAGGGTCTCCTACCGCCTGATTCCGTAGGGACCGCCCTCAAAGGACTGGCGAAGGTGACTGCCTCCGAAAGAGACAACCTGCTTTGGGCCGCATCCAAAATGGCGGTCGACATGATGGACGGCGAAGAACAACTTACCGTTAAAGAAACCTGAGACCCTAATAAGTCCCTCTCCGCCAGCGTCGAGGGATAGAAATCTAACTCGAAGAGTTTTTTGGCACGGTTGCTCCAAAAACCAATGTGCCCAACAGGCGATTACCATGAAGATTACCGACATCCGCATCGATGGCTTTGGCGTTTGGAACCATCTGGAACTCAAGCAGCTTTCGCCCGGCGTCACCGCTTTCTATGGAATGAACGAAGCGGGCAAGACCACTGTCATGCAGTTCGTCCGCTCTGTGCTCTACGGTATGACACCCGAACGACGTGAGCGTTATTTACCCCCAGTTCACGGCGGATTGCCCGGTGGGTCGCTCGGTATTCTCGATCGCCAAGAACAATTGGACGTCCGCCGCATTGCCGATCGTGGACCCGACGATTTGGGACATGTCACTATCACCGACGCCGAGGGCAATACCAGCGGCGATCGACTGCTCCGCGAAGCGTTAGCAGATATTGACGAAGAAACCTTCACCAACATCTTTGGGATCGGGCTGGAAGAAATTCAGCAGCTGGCCACGCTTAGCGATACCCAAGCCGCGCAGTGGCTCTACCGTCTGACCTCAGGTCTCG
The DNA here is from genome assembly GCA_965216565.1 of Bythopirellula sp. Lineage (GTDB taxonomy): Bacteria > Planctomycetota > Planctomycetia > Pirellulales > Lacipirellulaceae > Bythopirellula. The sequence continues at coordinate 182,593 of OZ244170.1, read as the reverse complement.
ACCGCGTGAGTCTCTACGATGTCATCCAGAACTTACGTAAGACTCGCCGCGAACTACTCTCAGGCAGCGATCAAGACTCCAAACTCGTCGAACTAACCGTACAGCGCGATGTGTTGATTGGCGAAATTGAGCAACTTCGTCAACATAGCCGCAAGTGGGCACAGCTTGCCGTCCGCATCAAGGAACTCGACTCAGAGATCCAATCGCAGGAAAGTGTGCTTAGCGTTTGCGAGCGCGACGCACGAACCTTGGAAATTGCCATTGGACTAAAGCCCAACTGGCGCAAACGAGACAAGATTGCCACGCAGTTGGAAGAATTGCGCCTCGGCGTACCCCTGGCTCCTGATGCCCTTCCGCGACTGGACGAGCTCAATAAGAAGATCGAAACCCACAGTCGAGAGGCTGACATCCTCGAGGGACAACGTCGTCAGCTTCGTGAAGATTGCGAGCAGCTCGGAATCAATGAACTGTTGGTGAAAAACTCTTGTCGCATCGAAGCCCTCGGCGAGCAGCGCGATTGGCTGCAATCGCTCGAACGACAAATCGACGACCTCGGCACCGAAGCACACAATTTCGAGCAACGCTTGTCTAACGAACAATCTCGCCTCGCTACCGCCTTGGGAGTCAAAGACAACGATCGTCTGCAGGATATTGACGCTGCTCAAATCGAAGATCTTCAGCCATATATCGACACCGTCCGCTCCGCTCAAAAGCTGGTCGATAAAGCTCAACGGCAGCTCGATCTGCAAACCGAAAGCGAAAGAACGCTCAAGGCACAGATCGACTCCGCTATTGTCGGTGGCGAGAAACACGGCTTGCCGATGGATATTGAACAAGCCAGCGATCTGGTTGCTCAATTGCGCCGTCGCGAAAAAGTCGAACGACGCCTGGAACAAGCGCAACGACATTCTCAAGACATGGAGGCCCAGAGCCACGATTTACTCGACGATCAGGTAATGCCACTTTCGCTATTCGGCTGGTCTCTCGCAGCGGTCGTAGTGGGTGCTCTGTTTGTTGGACTGTGGCTGTTGGCACCTGAATCGCCTTTGGGTCGCTACGGCAGCTTCATGGCAATTGTCGGCTTAGGTGTTGCCGCTTTCAGCTTCGTTTTCAAATTCTTCTTGGAAGACGCTGCGGCTGACAAGCTCGATGCCTGCCATAACCAACTCGATGTGCTGGCCCGCCAAATTGCGGATGCCCAAGCAGACAAAGAGAAGCTCGACGAAGAACTCTCCATCACCGATGGTTCGGCCGAACTGCGATTGGAAGCAGCCGAACAACACTTGGAAGAGCTGGAAAGCATGCTCCCAGTGGAAGCGCAGCGTCGTCAGGCGGGTCACGAGGTGGCTACGGCAGAATCGCGGTTCCAGCAAGCCGAGCAGAATTTGAAAACGGCACTCGCCGATTGGAAATCGCAACTCGTAGGCCTGGGCTTTTCCGAAAACCTAGACCCGCAGGTCTTTCTCTCAATCTCCGAGCGTTACCAATCGCTTAGCGAATTACAGGGACGTGCGAAACTTCGCCGCGAAGAAATCGAACAACGTCAGCGCGAGCACGCAGCCGTCACCCGCCGCGTCGTAGATGTTGCAGGAGAAGTCGGTTGCCTGCTTGGTGACTGTGAGGACGAACAGGTGGCGAGTCTCGACCAGCTTGAGCATCTCATCGATCAACGGGCCAAGCAACTTTCCGACATTCAGCGACGTGAAGGGCTCGTCGAACGAGCCCGAGAGCTTAAAGCCGAAGAAGGCAAACACCGCAAGTCGATTGCCGGACTCAAGCGCCGACGCGAAGGGCTGTTCCAAGCCGCCGATTGCGACGACGAGACGGCCTACCGCCAGCTAGCCGAAAGGCAGCAGCAGGCCCGCGAATTGCAAAAGCAAATGGAATCGCTCAGCCGCGAAATCACTGCCGCGGTAGGGACTCACGCTCAGGAAGAGACTTTCGCAGAAATGCTGAGCCTCGAGCGAATTTCACAACTCGACGCGCGTTGGGAACAGTCCGCTGCAAAGCTCCAAGAAGAGCAGGAGAAATTAAAATCCTTAGTCGATCAGCGCGGTGCTTTACGCCAAGAGCAGCGCGCATTGGTCGAAGACCGATCGCTAGCCGAACGTCAATTGGAGTTGAGCTGTGTAGAAAAACAGATTGCTGACGCACGACAAACATGGCGAGAGCTTTCCACTTTCAATCGAATCCTGGAACGCACCCGCGAATATTACGAAGCGTATCGGCAACCCGATACACTGGCCGAGGCTTCAATTCATCTCGCTAAATTGACTGGCGGACAGTACACACGAGTGTGGACGCCCCTGGCCGATGATATTCTGCTTGTGGAGACCTCAGAGGGCGAGTCGCTGAAGGTCGACGTCCTCAGCCGTGGCACCCGCGAGCAATTACTCCTCAGCGTGCGGCTAGCGCTCGTTTCGATGTTTGCCCAACGAGGTGTTAATATCCCCATGGTGCTGGACGATGTGTTGGTGAACTTCGATGCCACGCGCACTCAAAGAGCTGCCGAAGTACTTGCCGAATTCGCGGCCGGCGGGCATCAACTGCTGTTCTTCACATGCCACGAGCATGTATGGAACATGTTCCAGAATTGCGGGGCCGACTGCCGCCGACTACCACGCCGAGCAGGTGCTCCCGTGCAAGAAGCAATCGAGGAAGTGGTGGTGGAAGAGCCCGTTGTTGAAGAACCCGTCGCCGAAATGATCGTCCCCAAAGAGATCTCAGAACCGGTAGAAATCGCGATCCAGCCACCGCCCCCTGAGCCAGTGGTTGAGCCAATTGTCGAAGAGTCGCCAACCACATTCTACGATTACCCATTTGTCGAACGCATCGAAGAAGAGATTATCGAAGAAGTCGTCAAAGAGGAACTCATCGAACAGCCGGTCACCCAAACAGCTTACTCCTGGGAAATCGAAGAACCAGCCGAAGCGGTGGAGAATCCGTTGGCTTTCATCGTCTCCGACGATCGGCCTGTTTCCCGCCGGGCGTAAGCTGGCGAGTTGTTTGTGAGCATCACTCTGGCGGATGCCCCGACGACTCCCACCAACGCGGATAAACTGCAAGTCGCGGCTAAACGGGCTTGTTCTACTTCACGACTTCTTCTTGTTCTTTTTTTTCTTGGACTGCTTCGATTCATTCGCAGAAGCCGTGAGGGACGATTGTTCTGCCTCCCCTTCCCCGGTGGCGAATACCACCGGTGTGCCGTGGGTGTCGGCCTCTTGGCCTAGTAGGTGCAGTTCCTTGTTCAACATGCCGAGTAGGGCCTGCAAAAATGCCACCAGCATTGGCCCAACCAAAATGCCAATGGGCCCCAGCGCCTGCACGCCGCCAATCACACTCAGTAGCGCGAGCAATGGGTGCAACTTCGATTGGCCGTGAAGCACCCAGGGTTTAATCACGTTGTCGACCGTCGATACGACGGCCAGGCAGTACACAGCCAAAGCCAGCGCTGCCATGGGACGGCCGTCTGGATATTCAGGATTGCCATTGTAGAAATAGAGCCCCAGACAGACGGGAATCCAAATCGCTGCGGCACCGACAAAAGGGACCATCGACATAAACGCAGTGAGCGCCGTAAGCAGGAACACCATGTCGACCCCCGCTACCCAATAACCAAAGCCGGCCAAGATTCCCTGCACAAAGGCGGAGGCAAGCGTGGCAACCACCACGGCACGGCTAATGTCGCCAAACTTGTCGAGCAATTCCTGTTCGTATTCATCATCCAATGGCGAGAGCCGCATCAGCGCCTTCGCCATGCTGGGTCCATCGGAAAAAAAGTAGTACATCGTCAGCACCATGATGGCCAACCCTATTAAGGTACTCCCCAAAACTTTCACGCCACCCAAGGCCAATGGCGCTGCGACCGATTGCAATTGCTCGGTCGCATAAGTCTGCAGATGATCGCTGTTCAATTGATGCAGATCGAGTCTCTCAAGCGTAGGATTGATGGCTTGCACCACCTGATCGATCACGGTGTGGTAAACACTTGGTTTGGCCGCAGCCTCCTCGCCATCGGACGCCTCGTCAGAGAGCTCTGCCTGATCCCTCACAAACAATTCTCGCTGCTGAGCGGCTGCTTGCTTTTCGTAGAATTCGTGATAGAGCGTGGCACCTTCGGAAACTGCCCGCACAAGCAGTCCACAAATCGGCAGCAGGACCGCGAGAACAATGGCCAAAGTGGTAAGCGCCGCCGTCACTCGTGGCCGATCGGGAATTCGCTCGAGCATCCACAGGTGGAAGGGTTTAAACACCACCACCAATACCGCCGCCAGAAATAGAGGAACGATAAACTGAACCATCACCTGAAAAAACATCGAGCCAATCAGCATAATGATCGCTAGCAGCACGATAAACGAAACAACGCGAGGCACGGCATTCTCCTTCCAAATGATCTTTAACTAGCCGGTCATTTTAGAATAATCCAGTCGCGAAAAAGAAGGCTAATCTAGGTTCAAAGAAAAACTTCTAAACAGCACTTGCGCCGTCGGCGCTAGCCGCCGGTTACATTGGGTAACACGTAAAACGAGGCTACCCGCGGCTAGCGCCGTCGGCTCACTGCATTTGGACGAACGCTGCCAACCGGCTATGGAGGCCTCCAACATTTGTGCTATTCTAGAGGTAGTAGGCCATTCGTTTCCTGAATCAGACACTAGCATGATCAGCATCGTCATTCCCGCGTTTAATGAAGCAGGCTCCTTGGAGCAATTGCATCGCGAGATCGATGAATTCTCTCAACAACGGCAGGACGCGGTGCAGGTTATCTTGGTCGACGATGGCTCGACAGACGACACCTGGCACACGATTGAGCGACTTGCCGCAGCGGATTCGCGCGTGCTGGGGATTCGCTTCCGGCGAAATTTTGGCAAGGCTGCGGCACTGAGTGCCGGTTTCGATGCGGCAGAGGGCGAGATCGTTGTCACTATGGATGCCGACTTGCAGGATTCTCCTGCCGAGGTCCCAAAGCTCATCGACCAACTCGAAGAAGGCCTCGATGTGGTGAGTGGTTGGAAGCAAAACCGCCAAGACCCTTGGCACAAAGTCTGGCCTTCAAAAGTGTTCAATCTCTTGGTGAGTTGGATGACCGGCGTGAAGCTCCACGATCATAACTGCGGGCTAAAATGTTTTCGCCGCGATGTCATCAACGAAGTACGACTTTACGGCGAATTGCACCGCTTCGTTCCGGTACTAGCCGCGGCCCGTGGATTCAAAATCGGCGAGGTACCGGTCGCGCATCGTCCTCGTACGTCGGGGATTTCCAAATATGGTTGGTCGCGGATTCCTAAAGGCTTGCTCGACTTGCTCACGGTTCGCTTTATCACCCGCTACGGAGATCGGCCGCAGCATTTGTTGGGGACGGGGGCACTGATTCTGTTTGCTCTCGGCTTCCTAGGAATGAGCTACCTCGCGGTGGTCTGGTGCATTTCGCGACTTCCAGGCAATGTGCCGGTCCACCTACACGAAACTGCGGCGCTCTATTACACCATGGTCATGCTCCTAATCGGCGCGCAACTCTTGGCATTGGGATTCGTCGCAGAGCTGATCTCAGCGCTGATGTCCAAGGAATCGGACGCCTACTCAGTCGCCGAACATACATCTCCCAGTAAGAATATTGCCGCAGATCCTTCTGCTCCGTCCCCGCAGCAGCTTTCGAGCGAGACATGAGCAAGCCGGCAACCGACCCTCAAGCACAGCTGCGTTGGGGCATCTATCTCCTACTCATCGCTCTGTCCGTGGGTAACATGACTGGCCGATTGCTGGCGGTCAATTCGACGAATCGGTCTGATCTCGAAGCTCATCTTCGCCATCGAAAACTACAGAGTATCGAAGCTAGTCTGCAAAAGCAGGATTTATCGAAGGCAGAGCTCCAGGCGGAACTTGAGGAGGCAAAGGCTAGAATCGAAGCAGAGACGGTTCTGCAGCGGCCGTTTCTCAGCGCCAACGACCGGAGCCGCTGGCTCGCGGTACGTGCGTTAGTCGAACAAGGTACGTTTGAGATCGACGACCTGATGGATCGCCACGTGTGGAACACGATCGACATGGTCCAGCATCGCGGTGCCGATGGCGAGCTACATTTATATTCCAGCAAGCCCCCGCTGTTGATTACCCTGGTGGCGATCGAGTACTGGATGATTCACCAAGTGACGGGGATGACCCTGGGGAGCCACCCCTATTTTCTCGGTCGCTTCCTATTGATCACCATCAACATCTTGCCCTTGGTGCTGATGTTTGTACTCGTGGCTAAGCTTGCCGAGCGCTGGGGCACGACCGATTGGGGGCGAGTGTTTGTTGTGGGCTGTGCCACCTGCGGAACCTTTATTTCCACCTTTGCTGTTGTATTGAACAACCATATTGTGGCTGCCGTCAGTGCGACGGTTGCCCTCTATGCCTGGTCGCGCATCCGCGGAGATGGCGAGCGGTCGCCGCGCAACTTTGCCCTAGCAGGATTGGCCGGGGCCTTCACTGCAGCCAATGAATTGCCGGCGTTGGCGTTTTTGGCTTTGTTGGCGTGGGATCTACTCCGGGTCGATCGTCGCGCATGGCTCACTGGTTTTCTGCCGGCAGCAGGTATCGTTGTGATTGCTTTTTTTGCCACCAACTTCGCTGCTCACCAAAGCCTTCGCCCCCCCTACATGCATCGCAGCACAACCGACCCTACAGATAACTGGTACGATTATTCCTTCACCCTCGACGGCGTGGAGCGCGACAGCTATTGGCGCGATCGCCAGGGAATCGATCGCGGTGAAACCAGCAAATTGACCTACGCACTACACGTACTCGTCGGGCATCACGGCGTGTATTCGCTCACACCGATTTGGTTACTCAGCCTTTACGGCATGTGGCTTTGGTCACGAGATAGTCTCGAGCCGCGTCGCCAACTCGCCTGGGGCGTCGCGCTGCTCACAATCATCTGCCTGGTTTTCTATATCGGGCTCCGTCCACTGGAGGATCGTAATTACGGGGGCATGACGAGCGGCTTCCGCTGGATGTTCTGGTTCGCTCCCTTGTGGCTTTTGGTGATGCTCCCCGCTGCGGATGGGGTTAGCCGCACTATGCGAGGAAAAGCCCTAGCCGCGGTGCTGCTGACCTGTTCTGTGTTTTCTGCCAGTTATCCGAACTGGAATCCCTGGACCCAGCCCTGGATATACCGCTGGATGGAGTACTGCGGGTGGCAAGGGTTTTAAACTGCAGGAAGCGGGCGTAAATTTCTTGCGGCTCTCCGAGCCCACCATTATTCTGAAGTTGGGTTTGGGGCGACGGCTTTTTGTCGCCTATGCATTAATCTCCGTTGATTTCAGAGGTGGGCGACATGGTCACGCGCGCGTTGACGTTCTGCAGTTATGCACTGCTTGGTAGTTTGTTCATTCTCGTTCAGAGTGCCGAGGCAGACTCGGTCGTCGACATCCGAACGATCGACGGCAGCGGGAACAATCTTGCCAATTCCACCTGGGGGGCTGCTCATACGGTGATGCCCCGGGTGACCGACGCCCACTACCCCAACGATGGCTCGGGTGCCACGTTCTATGGTGGACCCGGCAGCAATACGATGCCGCCAAATCCCCGTGAGATCAGCAATCATCTCTACGATTCTGGCGACTCCTACTATGCCAATCGGCGTCGGCTCAGCAACATGGTTTGGCAATGGGGTCAGTTCCTCGATCACGACATTACAATCGTCCACACCAGCTCGGCTAGTGCCGACTTTGCTCCGATTGCAATCTCTCCCGACGACCCGATGACTCCGTTCATCCCCTTCGAGCGATCACAACAGGCCGCAGGTACAGGAACGAGTGCAGCGAATCCGCGCGAACAAACGAACTCCATTACCAGCTACATCGATGCTTCGAACGTTTACGGCTCCGACGCCACTCGAGCCGCCGCGCTCCGTGACACGGGTAATGGGGGCCGCATGAAGACGAGCGCAGGTGGTTTGCTGCCCTACAACACGATGGGGCTCGACAATGCGGGCGGTCCTGCTCCCAACTTTTTCGTTGCCGGCGACGTTCGGGCCAACGAACAGTCGGGCCTGCTCGCCATGCACACCCTGTTTGTGCGAGAACACAACCGCCTGGCGGACCTGCTTTCTATCGACAATCCGACCTGGAACGACGAACAGCTTTACCAAACAGCACGCAAGATCGTCGGTGCCGAGATGCAGGCAATCACCTACAACGAATTCCTGCCCGCACTGTTGGGCAAGCGAAGAGCCCGCCAGCTCAAAGCACGTCGCTACGATTACGACGACACCATCGATGCCAGCATCAAAAACGAATTTGCTGCTTCATTCTACCGGTTTGGGCATAGCATGCTTCCTGACGAGCTAACGCTGCCCGCCTTGCCCGGCGCCGATGCAGACTCGATTTCGCTGCTCGATTCGTTCTTCAATCCCTCGGTAATCGCCAGCGATGCCGACGGCAGCACCCGGCACATCGATCAGCTCATGCTAGGGCTTTCCACCACGGTCGCTCAAGAAATTGATGCCAAGTTGGGCGATGGCGTTCGCAATTTCCTCTTCGGCGAGCCCGGCTCTGGTGGGATGGATCTCGCGGCAATCAACATTCAGCGCGGTCGCGATCACGGTCTGCCCAGCTACAACGAAATGCGTATGGCCTATGGGCTCGATCCCGTCAGTTCGTTCCGCGAGATCACTCGAGATCGAAAGACTCGCAAGAAACTGAGACAACTCTACGGCACGGTGCACGACATTGATGCCTGGGTCGGCGGATTGGCCGAGGATCATTTGTTTGGAAGCAGTATGGGAGAACTCATCTCCACTGCTCTTATCGGTCAGTTTACCGACTTGCGTGACGGCGATCGTTATTTCTACACCGGCGACGACGAACTGATGAACAATAGTTCGGTCGATTCGGTTATCGACATCAAAGATGTAACGCTGTCGGACATTATCGGTTGGAACACCTCACTGGATCACGTCCCCAACAATGTATTTCGCGTGGGCCGGTTCGGGTTCGATAGTGTCTTCGATGGTATCGGAGATGTATTTGGCGGAATTGGTGATCTGTTCGGTGACTTTGGCGAGGTGTGGGGTAACAATCCCACGCCCACATCCAATCTGCTATTCGTTCCCGAACCGACCACGGTCCTGCTAGGCACGTTTGCTTTTGCGATGCTAGCCACTCGCCGCCGTGACCGTTGCTGTGCTGTGGCACATCTTACGTCTAAGTGAACGTAAAATGGGGACTGGCTCGCGATTGCGAAGGCATGCGTAGAAGCTGCTTACGCGTAGCCGCAATCGCGTGCCTGTCCCCATTTCCAGCGCCACGAATAGTCCGTCGAAAAAAAGGGACAGGCACGACGACACTGCGGGAGTAAGTGTTTCAAGCCGTTGTCGCGCGTCGAGCCAGTCCCTATTTTTCGACTCCTGGCATAACGCTGCTCTTGTGAGTTCCTCTCGTTACTCTGTGGCAATTAAAACCTTACAAGTACCACTAAACTCCAGGCAAGTTCAGTTCATCCCAGTACTCTGGCAGTGGTGCCACTACATCGACGGGCTCACCGGTCATTGGATGATTGAACCCTAGTTGCCGCGCATGGAGCGCAATACCACGATCGCGCACATCAACGTGCTGCACTCCGAAAGGCTGCATACTACCGTACTGCTCGTCGCCCATTACCGCATGCCCCCGCGAGCCACTTTGCACGCGAATCTGATGCGTGCGGCCCGTCTCTAGTTCGATCTCCAGCCAACTGCCCTGAGGCCCATGCCACAATACGCGATAGTGCAGCACCGCGTGCTTGGCCGCCGGATGATCTTTCTCTACAACCTCAGCTTGGGCCATGCCGTGACGCTTATGCAAAAAATCTGTCCACGTGCCCTCTGCGGGCGTAACGTGCCCTTCGACATATGCCCAGTAGACCTTCGACACGGTTCGATTTTGAAATTGCGAGCATAGTTTCCGCGTAGCCCGCACATGTCTGCCAAACACCAGTGCCCCCGTCACAGGACGATCGATGCGATGCGCCAGACCCAAATAGATATTGGCTTCGGGATCTTTACCTTCACGATGCCGATAGAACTCTTTGACCCAAATCTCTATACTATCGATCCCACGCGGCGCCTGCGTGAGCAGCCCGGCCGGTTTGTTCACCACCAGGCACGGGCCTTCGTCGTACAGAATCTCTAGCGGCGGATGTTCGGTCATTCCGTGAGAGCTTTGTAGCTCACTAGGCTTTCGTCATCTCGTAGATCGTCACCTCAGCCGCACCCTCGGTGGCAGCCTTGTAGTCTTTTAGATGCTGAGAATTCATGTGCTGCTGCCATAGCTCGCGCGACGTCCAGTTCTCGAAAAACAGGAAGTGTGCCGGGTTGTCGTTGTCCTGATGCAAGTCGTATTGCACGCAACCCTCTTCCGCAAGTGTGGGAGCGATCAGCTTCTTGAGCTCAGCTTTCACCAGATCAACTTGATCGGCTTTCACATTAATATCGGCTACAATAGTGAGGTTGGCCATTGTCTCGCTTTCTCTTGGAATATTTAGAAGGAACTCCAGGGGCTTTTCCGTGCCGGCTGTTGGACATATTGGTTTAGCAAGAGCAGTTGGTCAAGGAGCAGCCACGGCTTCGGTTTTCGTAAGGTGCTGGACGACGAGCATGGGCCAATCGATGTATTTCTCTGCCCTGGGAAATTGCTCTGCAAATTTGGCATCGGGGGAATGCTCAGAAATCTCCTCGATCTGAAGTCCCGCATGGAGGGTAGCCATCACCACATCGCTTACTGAGTGTGATTGACTCTGAATGTGGAACAATTCTTGAGAATCGGGATCGGTAAATCGAGCTTGCGACCCTCTGAGAAACATGGACGGATGCATGAACGAGATAATTGCTCGTCCTGATGGCTTCAGCAGACGGGCAACTTCGCCGTAGAAGGTCGACAGATTGTTGATATGCTCCAGCACCAGCCCACACACAACAAGGTCGAATTCCGTATCCAAGGGAAGAGCCTTGGAGAGATCGTGCATTAGAAAAGTCACCTGCGCGGCATTACTTTTCCGTTTTGCCTCAGCCAGCATCTCTTCAGAGAAATCAACAGCCGTCACGCACGCTCCTTCGGCAGCCATTCGCAACGCGTGCCGTCCCGTGCCGCAGCCAAGGTCTAACACCCGCAAACCCGCTACAGATCCCAATAGCTCGACAACCACTGACTCCTCCAATGCCTGCATCGGATTCGCATCGTGGTCGTAAACCTTAGCCCAGCGGTCGTAGCCCGTTTGAACTGGAACAATATTATCCATATCTAGCTTTCAAACTCAGCGAAAGTTCTGGCACTTTCCAGCATAAAGTCTCTAGTCCATTCTCACCCATACCGCTTCATCACTCGATCAATCAGACCGGGGAACCAGCGATTGAGCTTTACCAATAGCCAGCCTCGCCAGTTGGGATAGATTTCCCGGCGCCGCTTCTTAATCGCTCGAACGATTTGTTCTGCCGTCTTCTGCGGTGAAATTCCTTTTTGCGGGGGCCAAGGGGTCGGCTCGTGTTGGGCCAGCAGATGATCGAAAAACTCTGTGTCGATCGTCCCCGGGCTCACTAGTAGTACGTCTACCCCATCGCGACTCGCTTCGGCGCGGAGCGCTTCGCTCCAGCCGCGCAGTGCAAACTTGCTGGCAGAATACTCGCTGTTGTACGGCACGCCCCGATGGCCCAGGATCGAGCCTACATTTACCAGCACCGAATCGGAACTGCTGTGCAGCATCGGTAACAGCAAGCGTGTAAGTTCAGTGGCCGCAAAGAAGTTGATCTCCATCACTCCCCGCAAGGCGGCCTCGTCGCTCGAGGTAAACCGTCCATGCGAACTCGTCCCGGCGTTGTTGACCAAGATGTCGAGCGTCTGCCACTCGGCTGCCACCCGCTCGGCCACCTCCGTGCGGATTTCCGCATGGGTGATGTCACCGACAACTTTGGACACACTCTTGGCGCCCAATTCTAAAAGTTCTGCAGAGAGCTCAGCCAGTGGCTGTTCGCGACGTGCTACCAATAGGAGATGAGTCTGAAACGCGGCTAGCTCATGAGCCAAAGCACGCCCTACTCCGCTTGATGCCCCGGTAATTACAACGCGACGTCCATCGATATTCCGTTCGCTGGGCACCTAGTGTCACGCGACCTCGTCCACAGGGGAAGAGTCTTCGGAGTCCGAGGACGGTTCGTCCACCGCGTCGCCACCCTTATAAGGACGCATTTTCAATTGGTCATCCTCACGCAACCGACCGATGTACTTCTGCGAGATACGACAATGAACCGTCACCCGCTCTTCGGCAAAAGTTCGACTTAGCACTTCGCCAAACTCAGAAAGATAGGCCAGCATCCGTCCGTTCCCCGCGTCGAACTCCACTTCCAAATCCAGAAAGTCCGTGCTGAGCGCTTCGCTCACGCGATTCGACAGACGGGACAATCCCTCTCCCGTATGAGCACTCACGCTGACGGCGTTGGGATAGCGGTACAGAATCGATTCTAGTTGTAGCGGGTCGGCCACTTGATCGATCTTGTTTAGCGCAAGGATCGTGTCTTTCTCTTCGATTCCCAACTCTTCGAGAACCTGGTACACGGCAACAATCTGATCTAGTGCTGCAGGATTGCTGGCGTCAGCCACGTGAATCAACAGATCGGCCTGCCGTGCTTCTTCCAAAGTAGCTTTGAAGCTCGCGATCAAATGGTGAGGCAAGTTGCGGATGAATCCGACCGTATCGCTCAATAACACAGGCCCCCAGCCCGGCAGATGCCAGCGGCGAGTGCAGGTATCGAGTGTGGCGAACAGCTTGTCTTCGGCCAACACCTTGGACTCAGTCAGCTGGTTCATCAAGGTACTTTTGCCTGCATTCGTGTAACCCACTAGCGAGACCGTCATGCGATCTTTGCGGGCGGCCACTTCGCGTTCTTTGCGTTTCTCGATCTTCTGCAAATCGCGACGCAAATCGCTAATGCGTTTCTCAACTAACCGACGGTCGGTCTCCAACTGCTTTTCACCCGGGCCACGCATGCCGACGCCCATCTTCAAACGCGACAAGTGAGTCCACATCCGCTTGAGTCGCGGTAGCGAGTACTCCAGCTGGGCAAGCTCCACCGCAAGTCGCGACTCGTGCGTCTGCGCCCGTGAGGAGAAGATGTCCAGAATCACTTCTGAGCGATCGAGAACCTTAACTTCGATGGCCTGTTCCAGATTGCGTGTCTGTGCGGGGGATAAGTCGTTGTCGAAAACAACAATATCTGCCTCTGTGGCACTTACTAGATCTTTGAGCTGTTCGACCTTACCTTGGCCAATGTAGGTGGTCTTGTCGGGAGCTTCGCGTTTTTGAGTTAACCGCGCGACAACCTCCGCGCCTGCCGTTTCCACTAATCCGGAAAGCTCTTCCAGGATTTCAGTATGTGAGGCTTCCTCGGGTGCCAGGGAACCCGACAGCTGGACACCGACCAGCACAGCCGATTCACTTTCCATTCCTGGCTTACGGTCGATCGAAGACACTAGTGGATTGATACTCCTGAAAGTTAGTTGGAATGCCTAACGTAAGCCTACGTCAGCCGCCCTAATCAATGAAGGGCTGCCAATAGTCTACCTAAGCAAATTTGTACTAGGGAACCCCGGTTTGCCCCCTCTAAATATGGGAGGCGTAACCGCCCTATCGGGAAAGACAGTACTAGCGAGAAAATACTGGCAATACTTCTTTCGAAGTCTAGCGGCCGATTGCGAATCTGAGGAGAACCTTCACGGGCTCCTACCAGCCTGTCGCCTGAGTTAGCTGAGCAACTCAAACGACCGCTTCCCCAAGCTCTTCAAATACCACGTCTTCTTCTCGAAATTCTTGGTCCGCTTCGTCTTCTTCGAATAGATCAAAGAGATCCGCGGTGATGTCCCCAAATCCCGAAGCAAACGGGCCAATCAATTCCCGTGGCGACGTGTTCAAGGCTTGGCCAAACTGTTCGAGCACTGCCTCCCTCACTCCGCCACCAAACGGATCATTCCAGACCACATCTGGCGTTGTGAAACGTAAGCTGGTGATGAAGACATTGGTGCCCTCGGCTTGGTTCGCGCTTGGCGAAGCTACTTGAGAAGAAACCGCCGATTGGGAAATCGAGCTGCTAGCCACAACCGGTTCACTGCTTGCTGCTAAGGATGCACTTTCGGGCTCCGGCGATATGATTGCTGCAGCAATCGCAGGAGTCGAGCTTGCCCCCAGGGCCGCGCTATTGCTGACGGTGCCATAGCCCGAATTCCAGTTCGCGATGTCCACGCTGTCGACCATCTGGTCGTTATTGGTATCGCCATCGGCCTTGGTAGCATTTGGGGTGCCAAGGCCCATTTGGATCAGTAGGAAGTCGAGCCCGGAAACCATCCCGTCCTCGTCGATATCTTCCGGCGCCGTCAGAGTGGCAGATTCGACTACCATTGTTGACTCAAACGCACCGACATCGATTGCTGAACCGAAGACTCGATTATTCCCCATACCACGCTGGTCGTTATCGGGTACACCGTTGACTCCAGCCATTGCAGACTGATCACCGGCATTGAGGGCGACACTCCCTGCCGTCAACTCGTGTGTCTGCGTCGGGCCACCGTTGAAGCCCAAGTCTGCCAAACCGGGATCGACAATGCCCGTTTGATCGCCAGTGCCTGTGAACGCACCAATTGCTTCCCCCGATCCCACCACATTGAAGCCTAATGATGCAAAGGAGTTGGTGAATCCGCCGCCGACGAGATCGACATCACTATCCGGGTTCGGCTGACCGGGAGGATTCTCAGGTGCCGTCGTTGTATTGCCAGCAATGATCGAAGAAAGCACTTCGGTGGTCGTGGTTGCCGCATCGGCAAAACTCGCCACGCCGGGGCCATCGCCGTAGAACGGCACGCTACTGTTGGTAATGGTGCTGAACTGAATCTGCAACAGTCCACCGGCATTGTAGATTCCACCACCTTGGTCATCCGCCGTATTACCGGAAACCGTCGAATTGATCAGCAGAGCACCTTGAGATCCGATTGGACCCATATCGGTAAAGAGCCCACCACCCTTGGAGTCGTCTCCACTGGCAATGCTATTGGAAATCGTGGAATCGCGAATCTCCAAAGTTCCACCTTCCGCATGAACCCCACCTCCATGGGAATTGTCGCCTGTTACATTGTTCTGATCGATCGAGGTCCGTTCGATCACCACATCGGCATTCAGGCTGGCAATCGCGCCACCGGAGGAAGTATGCCCCCGCGTTTC
This sequence comes from Bythopirellula sp., assembly GCA_965216565.1. Lineage (GTDB taxonomy): Bacteria > Planctomycetota > Planctomycetia > Pirellulales > Lacipirellulaceae > Bythopirellula. The sequence continues at coordinate 167,380 of OZ244170.1, read as the reverse complement.
GTTCAACAGCAACGTGCCATCTGTAATGGTCAGGCTACCGCCTTCCACATGCACGGCCCCGCCATTCGACTGCGATCCAGTCGTGGTATTGAACGACAGTGCAGGACTCGTCAAGGTGATATCACTGTCTTTGCCAGCGATGGCCCCACCACCGGAGTTTGAGCCGCTAGTAAAGTTGCCACTGATAATGGCATTAGTGAGCATCACCGTGCTATTTTTAGCATAGAGTCCACCGCCCTGGGCTGTGGCTGCTGAAGCTGCACCGCCGGTGATGTAGAGATTAGTGGCAGTTAATGTTCCACCTTCGATAAAGATTGCGCCGCCGTTTCCTCCCAAAGCCCCGGTAGTGTTACCAGACATCAACGTATTGTTGATCACTACTTCAGCATCCTTGGCATAGATAGCTCCGCCACCAGGTTCAAGCACTGTTAGGAAGGCCGTTGTGGAATTCCCTATAAAGTTTGAGTCTTCGATCGTTAACGTTCCGTCTTCCTGGTAGAGCACTCCCCCACCGGCTTCGCGGTCGGGTAGATCGTCGTTGTCTAAATCGACAGCCGTGTAAGTGTTGTCCACCATCGTCATATTAGTGAGCGTCAGATTCTCTTTGCTTACGAAGCGGACGTTAGTATCGAACCGTAGTGAGTCGAACGAAACATCTAGTAGGTTCTCGGCATCGCCGTCGTCAATGAGGATCTCTAACCCAGAAATTCCAGATCCGAAGAAGCGGAAACCCAACAACCCTAGAACTTCTACCGAATCGGTAATGGATAGGTTACCGGGGAACGTCTCCCCAGCCCATGTGGGCAAGAAGACGATTGATTCATCTTCCGGAGTAAGATTCGACTCGGTGAGTGCGTCAAAGAACGTTGTGAAGCTACCTTCAGTTGGAGACCCATCGCCTACGAGCAACACGTCATCCTGTTTTTCATAAGAGCCGATATCGATCTGCCCAGGATCAATGACATTGCCGTTTTCATCTTTAATCGGCTCAATACGATCGAATGGAAAGCCTCGTTGATCGTTGTCGGGGACATTACCCAAACCCGCATTATTCAAATCGCCGGCGTCGATGGCAGGGCTGCCAGGCAAAAGCCGATGCACGGGCGTAGGACCACCAAGTCTTGCTAACGGCGCAAGCATGGCGTCGGTGAAAGTCTGGTCTCCACTGGCACTGAAGACTCCGCCTACTACGGCGTTGCCTGTGCCTACGAGGTTGTAACCCAACGAAACAATCGAATCGGCACCAAATTGAATGTGTTGCACATCGTTGACAGTGTTACCGGAAATAATGCTCGAGCGAACTGTCGTAGCAGCGTAGCCGTTTCGGTAGCTGGCCAGTCCACTACCTAGCGTGGAAGATGCCGTATTGAGCGTTACCGTACTGTAGCGGATGTCCAAATTCCCGTACTCATTCGCGAGACCGCCACCGTGGAGGCCGGCATCGTTCCCTGAAATCGTGGAGTTAGAGATCGTCACATCTCCGTCATAAAGGAACACCCCACCACCACTACTGGCAGCTTCGTTGTCGTGGATCGTGGAACTCTCGATCAGCAACGTTCCACTAGCGACATAAATTCCGGCACCCTTGCCACTGGTGAAGTTGTCCTTGATCGTGACATTTGTCAAAGTCAGGTCACCAAATGTGGAAATGGCGCCGCCAAATTCCTGTTGGTCGCCACCGCGAATGATGAGATTATTGATTTCCACGGTTTCGAAAATATTGAAGACTCTAGATCCATCCGCATTGTCGATGCCAGGTGTAGGGTCGTTCCCCGTGGCATCAATTTCTAATCCGAATAAGGTTGGTCCCTCAATGATGACCGGGAAAAGGACATCGAGGCTCCCTTGAGTCAGCAGAATAGTCGGCTCGGGGCTGCTTAAGGTCGGATCTACCTCGTTGGTGAGGTTCGTAGAGAACGTGATCGTGTTTACTTGTCCGTCCAGCGCATCTTGGTTTTTAAGTGCAAACTCGAGTGCTTCGCGGAGTGAGAAGTCCGGTACGAAACTAGTAAAGTTGATTGGGAAAAATCCATCTGACACAACAACATCGGCAAAGCGACCATCACTCTCATCTACAAGGGTATTCACCTCGAAGATACCGGCTTGCACCTCGGCAGCGCCGATGTCCATCACGGGCATCATTCCACCCGCCAAATCGGCGACGCGCGAAAATCCGAAGCCGCGATTGTCGAGGGCGCCCTGGACATTCATGTCGTCACCCATATCAATCGCCATCTGCCCACCGGCTTTGTTCAAATCTGGCATAAAGACAGGCAGGACTCCGCCAAAATCGTTCAACCAAGCCTCGGCTGGGGCAGGAGGCAAAATCGTAGGATCGTCGATGAATACGGTCGATGGATCCACGCCCGTGGCGTCGCTGCCTTGGGGAGGCAATAGAATGTTTGGGTTTGCCGACATTGGAGGATGCGACAGCACCCCAAAAAGATTGAAACCCTCGCTATTAATTTGTGGTTCAAACGGCATCGCAGGGGTCATGTCGTCGGCTTCGGTCATACCGGCACTTCCGACATCGTCGGGCACGCCCATCGCCGTGTTGCCCACGATAATCGATGAGCGAATGTTGGTATAAGCGAGACCTGCAGAGACGGTCGCCATCCCCATGTCGTCCGTTTCGGGATCGAAGCCCTGAGTAGCAGAACCACCGCCATAGTTGGCTGCTTGGTTTCCGTAGATGGTGCTTTGCTCAATGTTGGCTGTACCCGCGGCACTAAATACACCACCGCCATACCCAGTCGGCGTGTCATCTACAGGAATACCAATGGCCGTGTTGCCTGTGAGAGTAGTATTTTGGATCGTCACCGTGGGTAGGTTATCATCCTGGTCAATGACACCGTTTTGAACACCGCCGCCGCTGGTCTGCGAAGTGTTGTTGCGGATCAGACTACGATCAATGGTTGTGAAGCCCGAACTCACAAACACTCCGCCACCTCCATTGGGTGCGAAGTTGCCATCAACGTCGACTTCGGTGAGCGTCAGGTTTTCGACCGAGAAGACAGCACCACCTTGACCATCGCGGTCTTCTGCGTCTGGACTCCCGCCACTGAGCGTGACCCCTGAGATGGTATGCGAGGAGATAACAGTGTCGCTACCATCATCAACGGCAAATATGCGGTTGTTGCCCCCAGCAAAGATGGTCAAGAGCCCTGGGCCGGGACCAATAATATCAACGCCGGCAACGTCGCTAAGGACGAGTTCACCGCCGGCGTCCCGCCCGTCTAGACCGATGGATCCCGCAATACCACCATCAAACAAGTAGTCGGCGAAGATAATTTGATCCCGACCTTCTTCCGCATTCGACTCTTGGACCGCCTGCCGCAGGGATCCCACGACTACGGTTTGGTCACCATTGAGATCGCCAAAATTATTGACGACGAAGACAGCCAGCATCCGGCGATCTTCCAACTCTTCGAGCCGCAGAGGGCGAGAATGAAAAGAATCCGCTGTGGATGAGCGTTTTCGCGAGGAAAGAGAAAATGTTCCGTTACTTCGATTCGGCGCGCGCCGTCCCCGCCGCCGTTTACCTTTTGCCATTCTAGATGTTCCCTAAGTACGAGAGCCCCTAAGTCCCGCGGAACCAATTTTACCCGCAGACTTCGTCTTATTGTACTTAGAGAATCGGAAATCGGCAAAAAACTTATAGAGCCGAAAAATCGCGCCCGAATAGCGACAATGACAGCAGGATTCGGGAATTAAACATGCCTCAGCATCTATGCCCTTCTACCAGATGTACTCGAGCCCGCCTTGGAATCCGTGGAATAGCAGGCCTTGCTGCAAGACAGGATCCTGCCCCCCCGCCTGAACGACGGCAGGCGATTGCGAGATATTGTTCTCAGCAGTTGCCAGGCTATTGATGAAGAGCACCTTGTAGCCCGCCCGTAAGGACCAGCTTGGCAAGATATCGGCGATTACAGAGACTTCGGCCTCTGTCGCAAACGCCACTTGGTTTCCATCTGCGTTGAAGCCTGACGGATCGTTCGGATCCTCGAACAACCCAGAATTTGCATTCTGAACCTTGAAACGATTGTTGTAGATACCTGTGGTGGCTTCACAGTTCACTCGGAGTCCCTGGCGAAGGCAGGCCGATGCATCGCCCCCAAAATGGAAACCGACCAGGTCATTTTCCCCGCTCCAAGCAAGCCTACCAGTCTCAACATTTGCACCTGGAGCCGGCACGGCACTGAATGTCTGCGCAACAAAGTCAAAATCATCCGTGAACCGAATATAGCGAGCTCCCAACAACCAAGTTCCTGAAATGCTGGGACTATGTCCTACCCAGTAGCGACGGTAGTTGATGGCCGTGCTCTGTAGATCGGCTTCGTATTCGGCAGAATGCAGATTGGCATCATCGATCCCCGCAATTGGGGTTCCGAGTCCGAAGTCTGAAAACACGCTCACTAGCGAGTTGTTGCTATTCGGGTCCGCCACCGAGTCGGAGAAACCAATGTCGTAGAGCCCTGTGTACTCCGCCTCCAGAACCGCCAAAGGGCCAATATCGTATCGGAAGGCAATCTCCCAGCCAGGTTCGTATTCGCCAAAATCTGCTGCTGGATCCAAAAACCGAATGTTGGATCCTGCGCCTAATTGGCTGAAGGGTCCCAGACCGTCGAAGACGTCTTCCATCTCGAAGAAAACAACGCCAGCTTGCACATCGAAGTAATGAGGCCCGCATTGCTCTTGGGCATAGCCACCAAAGTCGACAGCCATCGGGTCACCGTAGGCTCCTCCTATGCCACCGCCGCCATAGCAACCACCGGCACCTCCAGGACATCCACCCGGACAGCCCTGACAATAGCTTGCCGGCATCACCAAGGGGCGACCGTGAACATCCATATAAGCTCCACCTTGAGCCGCAGACATTCCGCCCGCTAGAGGCGCTGCAGGTAGTGGAGGCACAGCCTGGGGAGGTATACCACCGCCCTGATGATTCATCTGCTGCGCAGAGGCCCCTTCCAGCAACAACCCACAAGTGGCCAGCGCCAGAGTCAGTACAGAGAAAAAGTACTGTGAATTAAATCTCATCCCTGATATCCCCCTCACATCGCCAGACTGGTTTGCATTTGGATCTGGCGATCGACAATTATTTTCCGTTTTAAACACTTCAGTCGTAGTCACATGACTCCCACCGAAGAGTGGTACGGCCAGCTACTAAATACTTGTAGCTCGGAAGTCGTTATCGGATCGTTCGAACGCGGATAATCAGCAATTTCCGTACAGAACAAAGAATTCTTTAATTCAGCAAGGTTTACCCAACCCGATTTGCTAGCGGTCCGTCCAAAATGAACGACAATTTGCCCAAGCTCAAAACCTGTAATGACCTGCTTTGAGGTGAGGATTCCCATCTCTTTGCCCTGTGATCTCAGAAAATCTGATTTGCTGGAAATGATTAAAAGAGCAGGAGAAGAAGTCGAGATTGCGTGAAAGATATGGAAAATTTGGCTTCCTACGATCAACAAACATTTGACGGCTAGGGGGACCCAAACTAATATGAAATTCGGATTTCAAACTTTTCGGGTGTCAGGCCAGCAGTACCTGCAGGCGCCGCACTTTTCGCAAAGCCCTCACAGGATAAGCACACCGAGAAGCCAACAAGTCCGGCCGTATCGCCAGGTACGGTCCCCACCACAGGAACAGCAATTCCACGCCGACCGAGTATTTGGGCAAAACCTTCGGGTTCTCGGAAAGCTCCGCGAGGTCGCACATGGCCAGTGTGCGAATGGGGAGTGCAATGCGCACTTTCTAGGAGTTCGGCTATGAGTAGAGGACAAATAGGTGACTAGTTCTTCTCGATTCGGTCAGCGTACAGGCTTTCTGCGCACACGATCCACCAAACGCCGTCCGGCTGGCATTAGCCGCCGGAAGAAACGTCAGCTTTCTGTTGAGACGCTCGAAGACCGTCGCATGATGGCGGGGGATACTCCGCTAACTCTGTCGAGCTCAGACAGCATCTATTCAGACTTGGTCAGTTACTCATCGAGCACGGCAGAAGGTGCATTGGCAATTTGGACTCGGGAGCTGGAGCAGTATGCGGCTCAATCCAACGCAACGACTACTTACACCCCGCTCGCTATACCTACCGACCCTCTTGTCTCGGATCAATGGCACCTGATCAATGTCGGTCAACAAGTAGGTCAGCCTGATTTCCAGAACATTTTTGGTATTCCTGGAGAAGACATCAATGTCGCGCCGGTTTGGAATGCAGGTATTACGGGTGAAGGCGTTAGAGTTGGCGTGTTCGAGGTTGGTGGCGTTTTTCAAGTGACACATCCAGACCTAGCTTCAAATGTCGATCCGGATTTGTCTTTTTTATCACCAGGTGCACCAGATGACGCTCACGCCACTTCAGTGGCAGGTATCATTGGGGCTGTCGCGGAAAACGGCCTAGGTGGCACCGGAGTGGCACATGGCGCGACGTTGGTCCCCATGGGAGACGTAAATTTAGTCTCCATCGGCGATGCCTTCCGGTTTACTGGTAACAATGGCATCGATATCACTAACAATAGCTGGGGCCCGGGAGGTGGACGTTCGGTCTCTGGTCCCACTCCTGATGAGTTCTTAGGTTTGAGAGACTCCATCTTCTTTGGACGTGTCGACGACAATGGCAATCCACTGGGAGTTATTCACGTATTTGCCTCGGGTAATAGCGCGTCAAGCGTGGGCGTTGGTCCTCCTGCACAAGATTCATCTAGTTACAACGGATGGGTTAACTCTCGTTACACGATCGGCGTGACGGGCGTCGATCACGATGGTGAGTACAACAATGTTGACGGTACGGTTACAAGCTACATGGAGATTGGCGCCTCAGTACTTGTTGCCGCTCCTACGGGTTCCAATGCGTTAAGCATCTTTAATGACGATGGGATTGGCAGTGGTATTCTTACCACCGATCTTATTGGCGAAGCTGGTTTCAACACTTCTGACAATACGGGTGGACTCACAGGCGATAGAGATTTTCTCGAAGACATCGATTATACCTCTCGATTCAATGGCACTTCCGCTGCTACGCCAATGGTCAGCGGCGTGGTCGCCCTGATGCTCGAAGCCAACCCGAACCTGCACTGGCGTGATGTACAGGAAATCCTCTTAAGGTCTGCCCGGCAGAATTCGAAATTCGCCACGCAGGCTGATGGCGCAGACAAGTCACTAGGAATCGAATACCAAAACACCTGGATCACCAATCAAGTACCGCTATTCCATGATCCGGATATCTACGATCCCTTGATTCCCAATGATCTTCAGATTCTCAACCCAACACTAGACCCAAGCCTGACTATAGCTTTCAACACCATCCACTATGCCCCCACACCCCAGATTCTCACCAATGGGGCTGGCTATACCGTGAGTCAAGGTCGCGGCACAAATGGCGATCAAACTGGTTTTGCACACGGCGTGGTCGATGCTGAGATGGCTGTGCTAATGGCACAGCAATGGCATACCAAGGATCAAGGTCTTCCAGATGAGTTGAGCTTCACCACGGCTGTCGGGTTCAACAGAGCTATCAGCCTGCCGGCTGCAGAAGTAGTTAATGATCTCTTAGGAGGTGGTACCACGGATCTAATCATCCCTGGAGGGCTCGGTGGAGACCCAGGATTCGGCGCTTACTGGGACGAGTATTTGGTAGACGACCCCGATTTCACACAGGGATTTTTTGAACGTGGTGCACCCCTGGAGTTGACGGTCACCAGTCCGAACGACATGACTATCGAAACAATCGAGTTGTCCTTTACAACTAGCGGTGATGTCACGGAGTTTATGGACAACGTTCGCGTGGTACTTGTTTCGCCAAACGGCACACACTCAGAGTTAAACCCCTACTTCGTAGATCCATCGTTTGATGTCAATGAAAACATTCATCAGGCCTTCGGAATCACGGCCAACGGCTTGAACGGGGTTTCGAGCAACATTCCCGACTTCCTGGATGCCGGTTCAGTAGGTACGGGTGGTAACACGCTCACTTACAGTACTAACCGAAGTTGGGGCGAGCGATCCGACGACGCGATTATTTTTGATCCAACCACTGCCGAGCCCGTCATCGATCCCTTCGGCATTGGTGGAAATCGGTTTAACGCTGGTCAGCCGTTCGCTGGTGACCTGCTCACGCAGGGCTGGCAAGTTTATATGGAAAATTATAGCCCAGTTGCTACGGACATTACGGACTTTGAAATCACTTGGCATGGCAGCCCCATAAATGCCAACACCGAACGTGTCCAGGGTCTCATTGGTGTCGATGATAACCAAGACGATCTTTTCAACTATAGCCGGGTCATTCAACAGATCTCTCAAATCGATCTTGACCCCGCTCTACGACTTGGCGAAGTCCAAAACATCATCGATCCTAATCACGAATCCATGGGATCGAATGTGACAGTCTTCGCCCATCGCGACGTCAATTCCAATGGCATCCTAGATGGTTCCGATATCCTGGTTGATCAATTTGTCACCGGCTACGACGGTAACTATTACTTCGACCTCGTGCCAAACGATTACATCATCTCGATCGATCCGCTGTCATTAGGCGGATTTACGCCGATCGACGATTCATTGACCCCCAGCGGTTTTCTTCCCGAATATCAGACCGAGTGGGCCATCTCGTCGGATTATTTCCAAGTATGGGATTATGAACAAGTCGGCGTCGACGCTTTTGGAACACCGATAAACGAAGTTCCGATTAACCAAGACACCGGCGCACCTTTCGCTTTCCTCGATGGTACCAATACTGCAATTACCTATGGGATGCAAAACATCAACTTCCTGCTCGATCCCGGGGCTCCTGCTGCTCCAGAAGTGAGCTTTACTGGAACCATCATCGCCGACACCGATGGCGACGGACTCTTCAACAGTGACGATGTTGCCGTGGAAGGAATTGGCGTATTTGGCGATGTGAATCGGAACGGCCAGTACGATGCCGGAGAGATCCTTACCACAACGGACATTGATGGCAACTACTCATTAACGGTACCTCAATTCACAGAGACTACTGTCATCAATGTGGGCATACGGCCCCCTGCTCAGTGGACTACCACCAACCCCGTCGACGGGTTTCAGTCCTTTTTCACCCAGCAAGGCGACACATTCGACAACGTTGACTTCTATGTCATGCCGCCGGCGGGAGTAACCAGTGGCGATGGCTCAGCATTGTCAGGCGTTATTCTGGGTACGGTCTTCAACGATGTTGAAGAAGACGGAACGCGAGATCCTGGCGATGTGGGTGTCCAAAATCTGACAGTCTACGTCGACATGAACAACAGTGGTGCAATAGATGCCAACGATGTTGTTACCCAAACGAACAGCAACGGCTCCTATTCGTTCTCGGGGCTCGCAGACGGCAACTATATTCTGCGACTCGATCTAGCACCCAACTCGGGCATCTTACAGACCTCACCCTCGTTTGGACTCCCCCAGCAAGTGACTATTACTTCCGGCGGAACAGCAAACGACACCGACTTTGGTGTCACTGGTGGCGGAGGTGGTAATGGTGGACCTAGTGGAAATCTTGACTTTGGCGATCTACCAGACACTTATGGCACCACCCTGGCAAGTAACGGCGCACGGCATACAAGTGGTTCTTACTTCCTCGGTTCGCTCATCGATACCGAGTCCGATGGAGTTGCGGGTAGCGATGCTGATGGCGACGACTCCAACTTTGTGAATGACGAAGACGGCGTGGTCCTGCTATCTGGACTTCTGAACTCCAATACTCAGGGTACTTTCCAAGTGACCGCCAGCCGTAGCAGCGGTTTCCTTCAAGTATGGATGGACTTCGACAATGACGGTAGCTTCAGTTCTGCCGAACAAGTTGTAGTCAATAAGCTCCTTCCCCTTGGGACGAGCAATGTCAACTTTGACATACCCACGATCAATGGTGCTCGAGTCTATACTCGGGTCCGCTATGGCGAGGCAGGTTTGGGATCAGTCGGACCTGCGCTTCTCGGTGAAGTCGAAGATTATGTCTTTGACGCCGTGGTCGTCGAATCCGCACCACTCGTCGCCAATGCCGACTCTGACGGTGACGGCATGGTGACTGGCCTCGATTTCCTTAACTGGCAATTGAATGCTGGAATGGCTAGTGGTGCGTCAGTTTCCGAGGGTGACGCGAACAGCGATGGAGCGGTCGATAGAATCGACATGGTTCACTGGGAACTTCAATACGGTGAAAACAGCGATCCAGGCTCGGGAACAGCCGCGATCACAGTACCAGGTTATGCAGACTTCGATCAGGACGGCATGGTAAGTGGTTTGGATTTCTTGGCTTGGCAAACAGGAGCTGGGACCCTGGAGACCGCTACACTTGCTGATGGCGATGGGAACTACGACGGAGACGTTAACGGTGCAGACCTGGCTGCCTGGCAACAGTCTTATGGCGATGTGTATTCGCAATCAGTCGGTTCGGGCAATGGCGCTGCGAGTTTCGCAGCCAAGGCCCCAGAGTTGAATAACACAGCCGACAACCTGCGACCTTCAGTTACTGGAGATCTCTCGAACAGTGCGGCACTCGAGTCCTCCGTAATTTCGACGGCAGGTAATAATAGCCTACTCAGCTTCGTTGCTAGCCGGCTGGAAGACGTGTTTGCTGGCTACCATCGGTTGGATCGTAACCACCACTTTGGTTCTCTGGCCACGCGTCTGGAAAGCCATTTGCTAGAGAACTCGAATCGGTTTGAGAGCCTGGAAGGCGAGATTCTTCCTGCTCTGGAAGATGCCGCGGAAAGGGTCGTGGATGGACTTTTCGACCGTCTCGACCACAAGTTCCACCAGTTGCCGTTCGGGCAGCCTGACGGAGATGGTCAAGAAGTCGATGGCATGGAAAGTGCCTTCGAAGAGACTGCCGAGTGGCGGTTTGCTTAACGGCAATTGAGTAGTTCAATCGTCTGAGACGAGCATCACTTGTCACAGAGAGCCCATAACAAGAGCCGCCCCTCGAATCATTCGAGGGGCGGCTCTCTTGTGTTTGGTCGATAGGATGCTTGAACGGTTGGGCTCAATTCCCAGCAATCTTGTCGTTGCTAAGAGACCGCCTTCACGTTCTCAGCACAGGGACCCTTGGGCCCGGTGCCTTCTTCGTATTCTACCCTCTGTCCTTCATGAAGGCTGTCGAAGTTGCCATCAGCAAGCGCCGAGTGATGGAAGAAAATGTCTCCACGCTCGCCTTCGATAAAACCAAAACCCTTGTCCATCAACTTCTTAATCGTACCTTCTGGCATTGTGCCATCTCCAAAATACTGAACTCTTCTTGTGGCCAGTCCTCTCAATCAAGCGAGAATAGCCTAAATCTGACTGCTCCCAGGAGCAGTCGCACAACGAGTGGGGTGAGAAGCTTTTCGACAAGCGGACGATCACAGCAACAAGGACGAGCGATTCCTGCCCTAGTTAATGCGGGCGACTCTTGCGATCTCTATCAGGCGAGGTTAACACCTGCTTCCCACCGCAGTAATTCAAGATATCCGAACCTGCCCACTGGTCAACGGTAAAGCGGGTTTGGCGAGCGAGTTTCTCGGAATTGCGTTCCACGTCAAAAAGTCATAAAACACCTAGAAACAAAGCAGAAGCTGTCTCTGCGGGTACGGAACCCTCGCTCCGCTGGGCGTCCTTGAGCCCCTACTGAACTTGCCCAAATTACCTGTTCGCGGCTAAATCGAATAATGGGTCGAACCGAGCTTAGGCAACGATTAGCCAATCAATTAGCCAATCAATTTTTTGGTACTTAGACTTTCTGAACACTTAGAAGAACCAGTGCATCAGAAAATAGTGGGGAACTCCCAATTCCGTAGAACAGTCGTAGAAGAGTAGGTGAACTCTTCGATCAGTTCCTATGATCTATTCAATCTGTGAGCATCTAATTGAAACGTGAGATTCTGCGGCTAAATTTATCCTCCTCGACTATTATGCTCGGCTATCATCCTCATTTATCATCATCGAAGTAGCACGATGTAAACACACTTTGCCAAACCACCAAATGAATCGAAAGGGAGCCAGGCATGGTCAAGAACATTTTCAGAATGAGAATCAGCCGTCTCCCAGCCGTGCCGATCTTTGCTACGGCCCTGGCCCTACTCCTTCTTTTAGCATGGCAAACGGGTTCCGCAGTTTATGGCGAACGATCCGAAAACTTGCAGAAATTGCCCCGAGACGCAATCGAGCAAGAGACTGGCGAGCAAGAGACTGGCGAGCAAGAGACTGGCGAGCAAAAGATCGTCGAGCGACAGACCATTGAGCAAGAGATCCGCGAAATCCAACAAGCGCTTGGTGGCTCGGAGGTGGACAAGAAATTTCCTCCGGGAAAGCTCCCTTCGCAGAAACTTCCCCAAGAGCTAACGATAGGCAATCAGCAGTCCAGCTTTCTCGACTTCCCCACCACTGCGAGCCCCGTCTCACCGGCTCCATCTGAGCAAATCGTCGCACTCCGCGAGACGGCCAGACAAATGGATAGTGCCGCCCATCGTCTAGAGACCTTGGACCTCTATAAGCAAGCCGATTCGCTGCGCCATTTGGCCCAAAAGCTGCGCCAACAAGCGCGTCTGCTCAGAGAGCAACAACTGGGGAAATCGTCGTGACCGTTGCAACCACACCCGAGCACTCGCCGAGACCGCTGGTTGATTGACATTATAGGCCCCCACCATTAGCCTAGTAGTTAGAGTGGCACGTTTGGGGGGGTTGTCGAAACCCCGTGAAGTTTAGGACTTTAGCAAGGTTTGTATCCGTGCTCTGGTCACGATTCTTCCATCGCTCGATTTGGTTCGAGACCCGGCGCAAGGAGAATTCAACCAGTAATCTATCGGCTGGTAAGAATCGCGATTTAGGAATAAGAGAGAACCATTTGTAATGGCCGACCTTGGTGACTACTTAATCAAGCAGGGTATTCTAGGCCCTGAGCAATTGCAGGAAGCAGAGGCCCATGCGAAATCGAAAGGCCTGAAGCTTCAAGATGCCATCGCCGAATTAGGTTATGCCTCCGCCGAACAGGTGATGAAGGCGCTCGCCAAGCAACACGACTATGAATTCTACGATCTAAGCAACGTCCCCATCCCACCGGCCGTGGTAGAGCTGGTTCCAGAATCGGTGGCACGCGAGAACTCGGTGATTCCGTTCTCGGAAGAAGACGGCAAGCTAAAGGTTGTCGTTAGCGATCCGCTCGACTTCGAGACGTTCGACAAGCTGCAATTTATTCTCAATCGTAAAGTCGAAATCGGCCTCGCCACCCGCGAGGCAATCAACGAAGCGATCAACCGCAACTACGGTCAGCTCGACGGCGAAAGTGCCGACTCGATGCTGCAAGAGTTCACCGATACGGCCATCGATTTCACGGAGACCGAAGACGATGAAACCGGCGACGATGACGACGTCGTCGATGAGTCGAGCGCCCCCATCGTGCGGCTGGTGCAGCTCATGATTACCGAGGCTGTTCAGCTGCGGGCATCAGACATTCACGTCGAACCGTTTGAAGAAAAAGTACGCATCCGTTACCGGATCGATGGCGTGCTGGTCGAACGCGATAGCCCACCCCGGCGTTTGCTGGGTGCGCTTTTGTCGCGTATCAAGATTCTCGCCAAGATGGACATTGCCGAGCGACGTCGTACGCAGGACGGACGAATCAAGATTACCGCAGGTGGCAAGGAGTTGGACCTGCGGGTCAGCATGCTGCCAACCACGCATGGACAATCGTGCGTAATGCGGCTCTTGGACAAAGACAATATTAAAGTTGGCGTGCGACAACTGGGGCTCTCCGACGGCGACTTCAAAAAGTTTCGCAGCCTGATTAGGCGTCCCAATGGGATTCTGCTCGTGACGGGCCCCACCGGTTCCGGCAAGACCACCACGCTCTATGCTGCACTCAACGAATTGAATCGGCCCGATCGCAAAATCATCACCGCCGAGGATCCTGTGGAATACTACCTCCCCGGCATCAATCAAGTGGAAGTGCGGCACTCGATTGGCCTCGACTTTGCGTTGATCATTCGCGCGATGTTGCGACAGGCACCCAATGTAATTTTGGTTGGTGAGATGCGTGACAACGAGACCGCCTCGATGGGTATCCAGGCATCGCTCACCGGTCACTTGGTTTTCAGCACATTGCACACCAACGATGCACCCGGTGCCGTCACTCGGATGGTGGACATGGGAGTGCCCGCTTATCTGGTCGCCGGTAGTGTGATTGGTGTACTCGCGCAGCGGTTGGTGCGAGTCGTTTGCAGCAAGTGCAAGCAACCCTTTACCCCGTCCGAAGGCCAGCTCGAAGCCGCAGGCATCACACCCGAACAAGCGGCCGCCGCCACCTTCATGAAAGGCGTCGGCTGCTCGCACTGTGGCAAAAGCGGTTATCGCGGTCGTCTGGGTATCTTTGAGTTTATGACGATGACGTCCAAGGTCCGGGAGCTCTCGCTTGCCGGGGCCTCCACGGAAGAAATTCGCAATGCAGCAGTCAACCAAGGGATGAGCACCCTGTACGACGATGGCATCCTGAAGGCCACGCAGGGCATTACAACCCTTGAGGAGGTCTTCAAGGTGTCCAAGAAAGTGACGTAATTGAAAGGAAAACAGCAGGCAAAATGCAAATTCTTGCATCGCTGAGCTGGTTAGAATAGAGATAAGGCCCCCAGGGCAAGAGTGGCTGGATAGGATTCCAATCTAGCCGGACAGACAGGCAAGTGATGGATTGCCTTTTTAGGAATATTGTGAGTAGGAACTGTGTGTAGGAACAGAGCGTAATGGGCACGATTCTTATCGATAAATTGCTCTCCGCCCAAGTGAAGCAAGGCGCGAGCGATCTGCACATCACGGTGGGGCAACCTCCCGTGTTGCGGCTGCATGGACGGATGCAGAAGCTCAAAACCAAGGTGCTCGAGCCTGCCGACACCATGGGCTTGATGAAGAGTATCACTCCCGAGCGTTGCCAGCAGGAGTTCCAGGAAACTGGCAGTACCGACTTCGGCTTTGCTTTCGGCGATCAAGCTCGCTTCCGCGTTTCGGTGTTTCGACAACGTGGTAACGTCGCTCTCGTGTTGCGGCAGATTCCGGTCGACATGATGTCGATGGAGCAGCTCAATGTTCCGACGGTTTTCAAAGATCTCATTATGCGGCCACGTGGATTGGTGCTCGTCACTGGTCCAACTGGTTCGGGCAAAAGTACTTCGCTCGCGGCCATGATCGACTACCTCAACGAGACCGTCGACCATCACATCATAACGATCGAAGACCCGATCGAGTTTTATCACAATCATAAAAAGTCAACGATCAACCAGCGCGAGGTCGGCACAGACGTCACATCCTTTGCCGAGGCGATTCGCCGAGCGTTGCGGCAAGATCCCGACGTGATCCTCGTCGGTGAGCTACGTGACCTCGAAACCATCGAAGCTGCCATTACCGCGGCGGAAACCGGTCACGTGGTTTTTGGCACGTTACATACCTCCAGCGCCGCAGGCACGATCAACCGTATTATCGACGTGTTCCCGACCAATCAGCAGGAACAAATCCGCACCCAGTTGGCAACCGCCATTATCGGCATTCTGGCTCAGCAATTGGTTCCCCGTATTGGTGGGGGTCGGGTTGCTGCGTTTGAAACACTTGTAGTCACCCCCGGTATCGCCAACTTGGTCCGGGAGAACAAGATCTTCCGTATTACGTCCGCCATTCAAACCGGCTCCAAGCACGGCATGAAGTTGCTCGATGACGATCTGTTCTCTCATTGGAAGAATGAACTAGCCACAAAAGAAGACCTGTTGGCCAAGGCCAACGCTCCCGACGATCTAGCCAAGCGCATCGCCGCCGCCGAACGCGGTGCCTTCGACGATCCCGACGAAGAGAATGAAGACCCCTTCGAGTAAACACGTTTTTCCTTATTCCTCAGTCTGTAAACTGTAACCCCTGAAAACCTAGCCCCTACTTACTATGGCCTTACGTCGCATCGGTCAAATTCTGGTCGACCTCGGATATATCTCCGACGAGCAACTCGAGCTGCTGCTGGAAGAACAGCAACAGCGCCCGGGACAATTGCTGGGCCAAGTCTCGATGGACATGGGCCTGATCACCGACGACCAGCTCGCCCAGGCGTTGGGCGAACAGATGTCGCTCCGCACGGTCGCTCTCGGCGACTTGTCCATCGACAAAGAAGTGCTCGCGCTCCTCACCGAGCCGATGGCTCAGATGTACCGTATCGTGCCAACTGAGTTTGACGGCACGACGCTCACCGTTGCCATGTGCGATCCGCAGAATCTCGCAGTTCAGGACGAACTCCGCACCTTCCTTGGCTACAACATTGCCGTGGTCGTCGCGACGGAGCCCGCCATCCTGGCCGCGCTCGATCGCTACTATGGCGAGAACACGGAAAGCGTGGAGAGCATTGTTTCCGACTTGGAAGATGACGCAGAGCTTGCCGCAGCGGTTGCCGCGGCCGAAGGCGGCGTCGATCTCACTAGTGTCGAAGCTTTGGCTGATAGTGCCCCCGTCCGTAAGCTCTTGAACATGGTGCTCTTGCTTGCGATCAAAGACCACGCGAGCGATTTGCATTTCGAGCCTTTCGAAGACGAATTTCGCATTCGCATCAAAGCCGATGGCGTGCTGTACGAAATGGTACCGCCACCGCGACATTTGGCTTTTGCGATCACCACGCGCATCAAAGTGATGGCCGATCTCGATATTGCCGAACGGCGGATGCCACAGGACGGACGCATCGAGCTGAATGTCGGCGGTCACCCGGTCGATCTTCGCGTCAGTGTCCTTCCCACCATGTTCGGCGAAAGCGTCGTCATGCGGGTCCTCGACCGATCGGTGGTTTCGCTCGATCTGCAGAATGTCGGTATGAACGACGAAACGATGGCGGAGTTTCGTGCCGCCATTGCCAAGCCGAACGGCATTGTGTTGGTCACTGGCCCGACTGGTTCGGGTAAAACCACCACGCTCTACTCGGCTCTGAACGAACTCAACACCGTCGAAGACAAACTCATCACTACCGAAGACCCGGTCGAATACGACATGGAGGGCATCATCCAGGTGCCCATCGATTCTTCAATTGGCAATACCTTTGCCCAATGCCTGCGGGCTATTCTACGTCAGGACCCCGACAAGATCCTCGTTGGCGAAATTCGCGATCTGGAAACAGCCGAAATCGCGGTGCAAGCATCCCTCACCGGCCACATGGTTTTTAGCACGCTGCATACCAACGACGCACCGAGCACGATCACTCGTATGAAAGACATGGGCGTGCCAACGTTCTTGCTCACTGCCACGGTCGAAGTCATCCTGGCTCAGCGACTTGTCCGGCGGATCTGCGAAAATTGCAAAGAAGAGTACAATCCCTCTAAAGAGGTGCTAGAAGACCTGGAATTGGAGCAAGAAGACCTCAAAGGAATTCAGTTTTATCGTGGATCAGGCTGCGAAAACTGCAACAATACAGGTTATAAGGGAAGAGTCGGTCTTTTCGAACTCATGATCATGAACAACGACCTACGTGAACTGATCATGAAAAACGCTTCGACAGACAAGCTCCGCGACACAGCCCGCGACGCCGGTATGGTCACTTTGCGTGATGCCGGAATGAAGGCCTGTATCGAGGGCACGACAACTCCCGAAGAAGTCATTCGAGAAACCATTATCGACGCGTGATCGGTCGGAGTTCCGCTGTCTGCGGCATGGAAATTGCTCAGACAACTTATCCAGGAACTCAGACCTAGGACAATGGACCACTTATCATGCCTACTTTTCAATTCGAAGCGATGGACTCGACCGGTGCCGAGATCAAGGACGTGATCGAAGCGCCGACCGAGGAAGATGCCCAGGCCACCATTCGGCAGATGGGCTACTTCGTGACCAAGATCTCGGTCAAAAAAGCGCGTAAGAAGTCTGAGGCAGCGGGTAGCAAAAAGAAACGCGGCTTTGTCTTCGGTGGCGTCGCATCCAAAGACCTCACCGCCTTCACGCGGCAACTTTCCATTCTTCAGGATGCGGGTCTCCCGATCTTGCGGAGCCTACGAATCCTCGGCGAGCAAGCCAAAGCGGGGCGATTGAAATACTCCCTGGAAGACACGTGCGAAGCAATCGAGGCCGGCGACACCCTTTCCGAAGCCATGGCCAAGTGCCCCAAGGCGTTCGATCGTTTGTACGTCAACATGATCAAAGCTGGTGAGGCGGGTGGTGCCCTGGAAGTCATCCTCCAACGTCTGGCCGACTTCAAAGAACGGGCCGAATCGCTCAAGCGAAAAGTCAAGAGTGCGATGATCTACCCGGTTGTCGTCGTGTCGGTGGCGGTCGGTATTTTGACGTTCATCATGATCAAGATCGTGCCGTCGTTCCAATCGATTTTCGACGACTTCGAACTCGATCTCCCTGCAATGACCATTTACTTGATTGCCCTTTCGGAATGGTGCGTTCACTACTGGTACCTCATACCCGGCGTACCGATGGTAATCTGGCTGACGATCAAACTCATTCGCAAGTTCAAAGCAGGGCGTATGGGCTGGGATCAGTTTATTATCAAGGTGCCCATCTTTGGAAATCTTATCGAAAAAAACATCATGGCCCGGACTTCGCGGACCTTGGGAACACTCATCTCTAGCGGTGTGCCGATTCTCGAAGCACTCAACATCACACGCGAAACTAGTGGCAATGCTGTGTTCGAAAGGTTGTTCTCCAAGGTTAGCGAGCGCATCCGCGAGGGCGATGCTATTGCTCAACCATTGAAGGAGTATTCCAAGCTCTCGCTGCACCCGATGGCTGCCTTCTTCTGGTTCTGCTTTATTGGCGGTCCGATCGGAGTGTTGGTCTACCTGCTGAAACTCCAGCAACGCGTGGTCGACGATATTGTGGTCAACATGGTCGATGTCGGCGAAGAAACTGGCGAACTCGATACCATGCTTTACAAAGTGGCCGACACCTACGACGAGGAAGTTGCCGTGCTCACGGATGGACTCACCAAGCTGATGGAACCGTTGTTGATTCTGTTCCTCGGTGGTGCGGTTGGCTTTATCGTGATCGCGTTGTTCATTCCGCTGGTGGAACTCATCAACGGTCTGACGGGGTAGGTGAGCGAGGAGCTTGGAGCAGGGAGCCTGGAGCCTGGAGCAAAGAGCCGGCGCGGTCGTGTTTTCCTTAAGAAGACGGCTTTCAGCCGCGTTGCCACTGTTTACTCGTCCCCTGGCGAGCAACGCAAGGCACGTGGCGAAAGGAAGGGAATTGCCGCAAAACGCCTCTCGGAAGTGTTCAATTGTGCAACATTGCACACATCGGGCCTAAACGGGCAAAATAAAATATTGCGAGGGACAATTACCTCTACCTGGGGGTAAGCACCGCGCAGCAGTCAGCTATCAAGCCGTCAAACGGCTATACTACCTCTATCAGGGGGAACGATGCCGTGCTGCAGCGAGTCTCTTCGCCGAATTGCGCATGGAAATTGCATAAGTAAGTAACCGCTCAGGAAGCAGGAGTTCAGAGATGCGTATGAATCAATATGAGACAATTGGAAAGCGGAACGCGGAAAGCGGAAAGCGGCTCAGCCGTGTTGCCACTGTTGACTCGTCCTCTGGCGAGCAACGCAAGGCGGCCGTGGGTTGCATGGCAACCCGGCTATCAGGCTTCACGCTCACCGAGCTTTTGGTCGTGATCACCATCATCGCCATCCTGGCGGGGCTAATCACCGGCGCGGCGATGAATGCGCTACGCAAGGCCAAGGAAACTGCGATCTCAATTGAAATCAAGCAACTAGCCACTGCGATGGAAGATTTCAAGAACCAGTATGGCTCTTATCCGCCCAACGTTTACAAAGAATCTGAGATCAATAATCAGGAAAATATGCGGAACCGCGCGAACGTTCTCACCTTTCTGAAACGCGTCGCTCCACGAAGCTCTGAATTCAATACAGCCTCAAACGCTAATAATGCGGACAACAACATTTCGACAATTGGCACCAACGGCTTATCACCAGCCGAGGCTTTGGTGTTTTGGCTTTCCGGCTTTAGTGCTGACGTGCAGCGTCCCTTAACCGGCACCGATCTGGTTGCTACTAACATCAGTGTGGATGGCTCAACTGTGAACAACGTGATTACGATCGACTCATTTCAAGCCCCTCTCTATGATTTCGACCGGGGCCGATTGAGGTATTCGGTAGATGGAAATGGCGATCGACGTTTCCTGCGAGTTCAGCGAATCAATCCAAATACGAATTCGACTGAAGACTATGAAATTCAACTTTACGAATACTTAGCTGAGGGAAGTCAAGAGCCAATAGTTTACTTTGACACTTCCCGAGAGACGCCACTCCAAACAGTCCGCAATTGGAATTCCACGGAGTTCTTTTACACGAGTCGCAATCCTTCCGCGGGCAATGTCTATCCCCTCAAGCAATTACGACCGGATGCACCCGAAGTCGATGAATTGCGTTACATCGAATACGTCCAAAAGAAGAAGTTTCAGATTCTCCATTGCGGTATCGACGATTTCTGGGGCGACTCCTCCTTGGCCACAGGAGCAGGGGTGGAGCTAGATGTTTCTCAATCCAATCCAACCGAAACCACGCCAAGTAACATACAGCTGCTTTATCCCACAGGTCCGTTTCTGAACGATTTTGCAGACAACCTGGGGAACTTTGGCACGAGCAACTTTGCAGACGCACAGGAAGAATGATGTTGGAGCTACGAGCAAAGAGCTATGAGTTGCGAGAAACCGAGGCGCTGCCGTTGCGCCTGGGTAAACTCGTAACCCGACGCTCGAAACTCGACGCTCGCGGCCTTACGCTGGTCGAATTGTTGGTCTCCATCACCATCCTGGCGACGCTTGCCGCATTGTTCCTGGGCGTTTCCAACTCCGCCATGGAATCGGCCCGCCGCGCTCGCACTAAGACGACGATTGCCAAAATTCACACGCTGTTGATGGAACGCTGGGACGAATATACAACGCGGCGTGCCGACGTGAACCCGATCATAGAAAACGATATCCGTAGTTCATTTCCCGATCCGACACTTCGTGGCCAAGCGATGGCCGATGCTCGATTATTGGCTCTTCGTGAATTGATAAAGCTGGAACTACCCGATCGGTGGAGTGATATCATCGGTGACACGGTGGACAATGTTCCTCCCACAACACCAATAAGTGCCCTTCCAAACCTTGCATTTTTGGACAACCGCCCAACGATTTCCAACATCTACTATCGAAAGTATCAACGACTCAAGCCATCGGCCACGGAAAAGAGCATTGCGGACAATCAAAGCGCTGAATGCCTATACATGATTATCATGCTTTACACCGGCGACGGCGAGGCACGTACCTTATTTAGTCGCCAAGACATTGGCGATACCGATGATGATGGAGCTCCTGAATTTCTTGACGGCTGGGGGAGACCTATCCATTTCGTTCGTTGGCCAGCCGGATTCGTTTCCAGGTCAGAATTAATGAGTGGTGACGCCAGCGTCGATCATGATCCTTACGATCCGTTTCACCGAGACGATCCAAATGCTCATCGTCCATCTTCATCATCTTACCCGACCTATTTGACCAATTGGATCAAACAACTTGAAAACGTCGACCCTGCCTTCCGCCTAGTGCCACTAATCTATTCAGGGGGGCCGGATGGTGATCCAGATTTATTTACTGCAAAACTATCGGTTATTGGAGATCCCTACAGTAAATATACATCGAATGGAATTACAACACTCATGGCTGCACCGTTGACCTCAGGTGGTAACCCAGAAATTGACCCATCGGATGACGGTGACAACTTCCTAGACAACATCCACAACCACGTACAAGACGGCGGCTAAAATAGCCCCTGGCTCTGCCAGGGGACCACAACACAGACGAGACTTCCTGCTCCGGTTCAACAGAGTCGCGGGCAACAAGAGGGGCGAAAGAGAAAGAGAACGGTGTAGAGATGAAGAACTTTCAAGAGCGGAAAACGGAAAGCGGAAAGCAGAACATTAGCCGCGTTGCCACGCAACGCACGGCGGGCTTCTTCACGCAACATACGGCAGGCCTCACGCTGGTCGAGCTGCTCGTAGTGATCGTTATTTTGGTAACGCTCGTTGGTGGTGTGCTTCCCCTGCTTTCACCCAATAACGAAGCTCGCAAAATCGAATCTGCTTCGCGCGGTTTGAAAACCTACTTCCAACGAGCTCAAACACGTGCTGCCCGTACGGGTCGGCCGGTTGGCATCGCGTTCCGCGAATCAAGCTTAGATAGTGGCATCGCACTGGAAGTGTTCCAGGTCGAAAATCCTCGGCCGTTTACGGGATTTAGTTCTAATAGCACTGCTAAGTTTTGGGACCCTGATACCACCGACGATACCTACAAATACATCATCCAATTTGGCACAGGGTTTGGGACCGACTTTCAGAATGAACAAGGGCCTGTGATCCCCCCACGTATGGTACGTTTAGGTGATATCATCAAGATAGGAAACTCGCGTTTTAAGTTAGAGCGAGGTAAGAACAGGATAGAGACCACGCCTGAAGGGAGCTTTTTTGAGCCCACAAACAGATTTTGGAGTGCAGCTCTGGTTTCTGGTCCTGCACCACCGACTGTTCCCGTCAATCTCAAAGATTTCAAAGTAGGAAATTCTGGCGAAAAGTCCTATCGCTCTTATCCTCGCAACTACGGTATTGCTCGCCAGCCGGTGCCCACCAGTGAGGCTCCTTTCGTGCTACCCAAAGGCGTGGCCATCGACATGCACGCCTCGGGAACCGAAGGCGGTGCGTTCCCCACCCTGTTGGCTGCGAACTACGGTGACAACCTCAAGCAGCTCAGCCTGATGTTCTCCCCTAGCGGCGGCATCGACAGCATTTACTACAACGGCCAGCGAGTTGGCGAAGATGAATATCAAAACGTGAGTGCCTTCGGCGATCGCATGCAACGAATTACCGACGCGAGCCGGTTTGTGCTGCTACTTACTCAAATTGAATTGGGGGGCACGCCTATCATCAATTACAACGATAATCAGCAAATCGCGGACACCTGGAATTTAGACGACAATGACAGTGATGAGCGACTGTCCGAGGTACGAGAAGAGGTGAGTTGGCTCAATCTTGATAGCCGCTGGATGGTGGTCGATGGCCGTAATGGCAAGACTAGCCTAGTCGACAACCCGGCGGTTGATCCACGCGCCGACCGCTTTGCGAAAGCGCGGCGTTCCAATACACAGTTTGCTTTTCAACAAATCATGGACGCGCGGCGAGGTGGCGACAATATTGCTGCAGCCGGTGCTAAGTCTACACAGTAATGCTGTAACGACGAGGAAACGAAATTATCCAGCACGAGGGGGAACTCTTTGATTAAGTTTGGTTGTCCACTAGAGTCGAGCATCACGAAGTCTTGCCTGCCAAGACATCGCGGCTCGACCTGCGCGCGACGCCGTGGTATCTCCCTGATGGAAGTGCTGATTTCGATGTTCATTCTGCTCTTCGGGCTGATGGGCGTGGCGGCCATTTTTCCTGTTGGCAACCATTACGTGGTGCAGGGCGAAAAGTTCGACCGCGGCAACACCCTGGCTGCAAACGCCTTCGAAGAAATCCGCGCCCGCGGCATGCTGAACCCTGAGGCTTGGGTTTATGCGGGAGTCTCTGCACGGGGACTTTCAACTCCGGGTACGGGTACGGAAGACGTGATCGACCCCAATTCGGGTACGTTCAACATACCATTACCTCCACGAAATAACCCTCGGCTACCCGGGCCTGGTCACGCGTTTGTCATCGACCCGATGTCGAGCGCTAGTGCCTGGGAACTGGGTAACAGGACTAACCTCGATGCGTGGCCCCAGTACAGCAAAGTCGGGATGATCAATGCGGACAACCGACTATGGGTTGGGTTCGATAGAACAATTCCTATCACGCAAATCGACGGCGGCCGCTGGCCCGCGCGACGAGTGACGCTGCGGATCCCTGATCCGAATGGCAGCCCGTATCAGCAAATGACGTCCCCCGTAGCCGAGACCATCTTCCGCTTGCGCGACGACCTGGCAGTTGAACTCCCCGAGCGCGATGACTACCCCGGCATCCTGCGATGGAACACCAATGGCACACAGTTGCTGACGCGACAGTACCAAGGCAATTTTTCTTGGTTAGCAACGGTGGTGCCGCTGACGCTGGACGGCCGCGAGGCACTGCAACCCGCCGTTCGCGAACACCACCCGTACGAAGTTTCGGTCGTGGTGTTTTACAAGAGAGTAGATGCCCCGCAGCCCGAGACCGAGCGGCAAATCGACGCCGAGATGCTCCCCGGCGGCGAACTGGTGATGTACGGCACAGGAACTGCCACGACTACTGACGTCGATGACAAGTTCGAAGACGTGAAGTCGGGAGACTGGGTCTGCGTGATGGGAATCAACGAAACCACCGGGGTGTTTCTGCTGAAATGGTATCGGCTGCTGGCCCTGGATGAAGAAGCGTACGAAGATGGCCTCGATTCGCAATCTGGTTCGTTTCCCCAACGTCGCGCAATGCTCTTGGGCCCCGACTGGCCGATACCGACTACCGGCCCTAATGCAGGCTTTGCCGGCAGACTGCGGGTGGCGATCTTCCCTGGCGTTGCCAGTGCCGTCACACGCGAGATGGTCCTTCAGACGGGAACACTTTGGGACTGAGTTGAAGACGTAGGAAATTGGAGAGTGGCATGCGGAAATCAAAAAAGAACAACCGACGCAAACGCGCCAAGTATTCCCTCCGCGCGCAGTCTGCCAATCGCCAGACCCGCCGCCGCGGGATTCTGCTGCTGGTGGTACTCAGCCTGCTCGTGTTGTTCCTCCTCGTGGGAACGGCGTTCATCACCTCAAGCGACGACTATCGCAAAGCCTCGAAAACTCTCGCCGCACCCTACGAACCTGCCGTCAATCCGCTCCAACACCGCGACCTGCTCGACGAAACCCTCGGCCAACTAGTCCGCGACACCAACAACCCCCACTCGTCGCTCCGCTACCACAGTTTGCTCCGCGACCTCTACGGCAGCGATGGGTTGTTAATCGGCCCGAATTCGCCACATCGATTGCAATTCGTAGACCGAAGTGCATTCACCTTTACGTTTGCCAATTCTGGAAATGTTTTCGACCCCAACGATATAGCCAACCGAACCGGCAACCAGTTCTTCTCGGCAATCGTGAGATTCGACCCGAATGATGGCTTCCTCAGCCTGCAGGAAGACTACTACAACGGCCGGCTGTTCACCTTGGTCAATGGTCCTGCCGCGGGCCGCTCAGCACGTGTGGTACGCTATTTTGTTAACAACTCCATTCGTCAGGCCCTTTTCTACTTGATGTTCGCCGACTCCGATCGCAATTTCTCCACGAACGAACTCGCCATCCAGCCCAACACCTCCGCCGTCCTCAACGGCCAACCGTTTAACGGTACCGGTGTCGGTTACAACTTCAGCCCAGGTGTCAACGCTCCGCAGCTAAACGCACTCGAAGAGGTTCCCGATACGGCGGGCGGACTTACAAACCGCGAAGTGGCACTCATGCCCAACTCGGTCTACTTCGATCCCAACAGCATCGCGTTTCCACGTAACCCGATCAATTACATCCTGCAAGCCGGGGAGAGAAATCTACCACTGGCCACTCGCAACTTCCTGACTTCGAACCGTGGTCTCACAGGCCTCGGAGGTAGCGACGAATCTTACGACGCGGTTGATTTCCAAAACATGGCTCTCGCCTGGTCACCGGTAAACCCGATCGAAACGGTCGCCTATTCGAGCGACTCTCTCGATAACATGGTCATCCCCTCGTTCCATCGCCCGGCCCTCATCAACTATTGGAAAGCGAATGGCTCTCTCCGCAACGAGCCTGGCCTGCTCCGCAAGGTATTAATGCGACCTAGTTGGTACGACCATCAACAATTTGACGGCAGTAATCCCGAATTCGCGGCACGGCTACAGGACTTCGTAGACAATCCCACAAACGCCAGGGCACAAAACACCCTTGTCAATCAAATGATCTACGGCCCGTGGGATGTCGACAACGACAACGACAGCCGTCGCGATAGCGTTTGGGTCGACGTCGGCTTGCCCGTGATGATGAGCCCCCAGGGCCGACTCGTTAAACCACTTGCCGCTATCCTATGTGTCGATCTCGATGGTCGGCTGAATCTGAATGCGCATGGCACACGCGAGTTGGCTGGGCCCAACAGCAATCCCCTCGACGGCAACCCCACCGCACAAACAATGGCCAACGGCGTATCGAGTGCGAATCTTCCCAGTGGCCAAGGCTACGGCCCGGCAGAGATCGACCTCTGGCCTGTACTACAAGGTCCGCTCAATACCTCCATCTTTAATGCAAGCACCGGTAATCCCGAGAATCTCTACACTAGAGTTCTACATGGAGTGACGACTACGAATTTGGACGAGCGTCGCGATCCGTTCACTCGCCCGTGGTCTGGTAGGTATGGGCAATCAGGAATAGATATTCTGCCTGGCAGGGGAGCTCCTACTCGAGGCCCTGCATCTTCCTACGACTTGCTCGCTCAACTTAAACAGCAAGGTTTGCCTCGGCGAGTTGCTGCGACCTCCAACGATCCGAATCACTATCTTGGTAACTACGCCACGCCGCCCGATCTCATGGGTCGCTACGCACTTGGGCTCAATGACCTGGGGCAACCGGTTTACGAAGTGATTGCCGATCCCGTCGATCTCGACATCGATTCGCCCTACGAACTCAACCTGTCACGACTCGGTCCGTCTGCAGCCGGCATGAATTCTCAGGATGGGCCCTTCACCGTCGGCGAGTTGGAACGCATCCTGCGTGCCTACGACGAAGACGCTAGCAAACTGCCCCAGCGTCTCTGGGAACTGGCTAACAACTTTATCCCCACCAACACCACATCCATCGATCCCGCCGAAATAGAAGAGTGGCGAGGCCTGCTCACCACCGACAGCTTCGACCTCCCCGTGCCCAATGTGACGCTGCCGGAGTGGATGCAATCGGGCCCCGATGGCGATCGAACCACGACGAACGACAATTTCCTCACCGTCATGGGACGCGAGGTAAACCTCACCTTCAGCGATTTGTTGGAATACCGTGTGCGGCTAGCTCTGGCTCAGGCACTGAGTGTCACTCCGGTGAACGTCGACCCGAACGATGTTCAGCCTATTATGCGTCAACTCCTAGCACAAGAACTCGCCGATGGCACGCGTCTGGACTTGAATCGCCCCTTTGGCAACGGTCGTGATGACAACAACAATGGCGTCGTCGACGAGCCAGGGGAAGCCGACCCGGGCAATTCAGTAGAGCGGCCCTACTGGGATCTCGATATTGGTCGGCTCGATACTCAATCGGCTGCCGCTAACACGTCGGATTTCACAGGCAACAATGGCCGATTCCGCGACGACGTCGACCGCGACGGAGATGGAGACATCGAATTTTGGGAACGTGGCGACAACGATAGAAGTGGCAGATTGCGGCCAGAGGAGTTGATCGAACTCCACAACTATCGCCGTCAGCTATACGCTCGCCATCTTTACGTTTTGGCGTCGACACTTGTCGACCCTGTCCCGTCAAACGCCACAAAAAAGCAACGGGAGAAGCGCGCTGAGCGACTCGCGCAATGGGCAATTAATGTGGCTGACTATCGCGATCCAGATAACATTATGACTGGGTTCGAATACGATGAAAAACCCTTCGATGGTTGGGGACGTGATCCAAATAATGTGCTCGACGGGGCACTGGACACGATTGATGATCCCAATAATCGTGGCGTGGTCTGGGGGGCTGAAAGGCCAGAACTCTTGATCACTGAAACGCTCGCTTGGCACGACCGACGAACGCGCGATAGTCGACTCGAAGGTGAGGTCGATCTTCGAGAAACGCCAGAAGAACAACAGCCACCTGGAACACCGCAAAAGGGGACTGTTCCTGTTCGCGCTCCATCGCCGGGAAGCGGCCCCTTCGACAAGAGTTTTGATCAACAGCAACGCCCCCAAGGGGCCGCGTTCATTGAACTTTACAACCCATGGCCAGCCGAAACCGCTGCCAATGCTGATACTCATGCCGTGGACTCAAGTGGAAGAGATCTTGGCATCGATCTCGCACGTACACACGACGACAACCTCCTTACACCGGATCCAAATACGGGCGATCCGTTATGGAGAATCGTCATCTACCGAAATGGTGGGATCGATAAGAAACCTGAATCTCAGGATGAAGACTACCTACCTACCAATGTCAGTGGCGAAAATATTGCGGATCGGACGATCTACTTTACAGGGAGAGACCCAGGCAGTGGCACGCGACCCATGGGATGGGATGACACAGATGGAGTAGCCTTCTATAACGATCTAGAGATTGCCAATACGCCAGAAACCTATGCGGTGCCTTCCGTCCGACCTGGAAGTTACTTAGTAGTCGCTGGCGTGGATACAGATGCCACGACCGGGCAAGAACTAACTCCTAACTCCGGTGAATTTTTTATTCCGTTCGGAGAGAACGACAGCCAAAGCACGCAACGAGGGATTTTCCTCAAGACAAATGTAGATCCAAACACTAACCCCAATACAACAACGATTGAGGTACGTGATAGCTCAGGTGTTGCTATGATGGACTCTAACGGCACAGGGAGTAATCCTGCGGATGATTTCCGCGTTCAGGCTTTCGCCGGCCAAACCTCTGTGGCCATCATCGATCGAGCGCTGCCCAATACTGACTACCCCTACAATACACGGCGATTCACGTTTACGGAGCCAGCAAACGGCTATCCCCGCAGCGTCTCCGTAGAGTCTAACAAGGGTTTCAGCAATAGTGCCTTCGATCCAGCCCGTGGCAAAAGTGGCGAGTATGTGCCCTTCTTAGACATTCCCCTCGACGATGTGTTCTCCCGGGCTTTGCCCGGTGCCGGTGGAGGTTTGGCAGGAGGTCGTCGTGGAAAAACAGCTTTGACTGATGGAGAGACACGACTGGCACTACCGCTAGATGATAAGGGGCCACGAACTGTCCCAAACTTCAATTGGGTTTACCTACAACGTTTATCAAACCCATTGCTGCCATGGAATCCAGAGCCAAAATTGCCCAACGGCACGGACAATCTGCGCCACGACCCCAGCAAACAGGTCAACCCTTATCTGACCATTGACTCGATGGGCGTAAACGTCACGGTATTTAACGGCCTCTCTACTGATCGTAGAGAGAGGTGGATTTTGGGCGACAAGCTTATTAATGTCTCTAACAACAATGCCACTCAGACATTCGCCAGTAATCAACGTGGGAGGGCGAATGATCCGACGAAGTTGGTCTCAGATGATCGAGTCAATACTGCTATGGCAGAATTAGTACGGCGCGGCAGAAGATCGCTGTTAGATATTCGAAGTCGCACGCGTGATTTTATTTTTGATCCCAACGCATCCGAGACGGGTGCCGACCGGAATCCCAAAACTTCACCCTTCAGAAATAACATTTGGACATCGGATCCGACCGATTTCTTCACACTTAATCGCTCTGGGCCAGATGCAAGGGGCCATGAGGGTACAACTGGTCATGCGTTTGAGGCCCTACCGGATACCACACTTGGTTTCTTGAATGAGCCGTTTAGGGCGAAAGGCTCTGCCCCTACACAGGGAGCCGTTCAATACACTCCAACAGATCCGAACAATCCATCACAGCCGTTGCCGCTCCCTTGGTTTGCGTGGCAGAACCGTCCGTATGTCAACGCTGCTGAACTACTACAAGTACCCAAGTTCTCAATGGTAGATTTACCGCGTGCATTTGCGTTCTTGCCACTTACAACTCTGAACGAGGCCTATCAGGGTGATCCGGTAGTTGTTCAGGACAGCCAGGGCGAAAATTTTGTAATCGATGGGGTCTTTCCACATTTGATGAATTTCTTTCGCGATGCAGATCCTAACAATACAGTAACGACCGCAGCTGAAACGATTGTTGGGCTTCACCGGGTGCTTGAGTATGTTGGTGTACCAAGCCGTTATGTCGGTACCGAAAAATGGCTTAGCCCGGCCAGTTTTGGGGATCCTGTGGTCTCAAGTGACGACCCTCGCTATCTAAGACAACCACCCTTCAATCGAATCTCTAACTATCGTGATCCAGGTCGTGTGAATTTAAATACTATTGGTGCTGCTGGTCGAGGGGCCGTCTGGCACGCCATGTTCCACGGAAGTTCAAAGTACGATGGTGATCCGAATCATCCCGAAAGACATGTTGCGATCGATGATGATGGTTTCTTCTCTGTGAGACGTGGCTATGGTGAATTTGGAGACGATGTCGCGCTGCTCAACTCGAACAGCCCGACATTAGTGGCAAATCCGTTTAGAGCTCCAGATACTGGGGACTTGGTTCCGTCCCTTGTACCACCACAGACAACTTTTACGCTAGTGCGTGAAAATATAGAAACTACTTTGCTGCGTAGCATGGGCATGCCCAATAACAACATACCATCGTTTAACAACAACAGTACAGTTCCCGTAGTACAGCCTGTTGGTGTCCCGCTACTTTCAGCAGGCGAGACGGAGCCACACATTAACTCGTTCCGAAACTCTGCCTTTCGTTACGATCCTTTGAAACGTCTAAGCAGTTTCGGCACCACGCACTCGAATGTGTACGCGGTGTGGATCACCATCGGTTTCTTTGAAGTCGAACCTGCTCCTCCCATCCAGGATTACTCTAACGGAGATCCTGGGTTTGCCAGTATTAACAACCTCAATCCGACAGCAATAGCCACCAAAGATCTATACGACCGCGTCTATCCCGAAGGTTACCAATACGGTCGCGAGACAGAAGCCGACGCCGGGCAACCGCAGCGGCTGCGGATGTTTGCCATCGTCGATCGTTCGGTGCCCGTCGCCTTCGAGCCCGGTAGTGATCACAACGTGGAACGAGCAATCCGGCTCAAGAGACGGATCGAGTGATTCTTTTCCCCCAGTCCCTCTCCCCTGAGGGGAGAGGCTAGGTGAGGGGCTGAGAAACCAGTGACCGGAAAAAATCGTTGAAATAACCGTATTTTTCGAGGACAATAGCATTAGTCTGGCAGCTAATAGAGTTGTTGATTCTCATCATCCCAGACCACGGACAGAGACTTCCTAGGAGGCACAACATGCCGGTTTTTATCAAATCACTTAACACGAATCCGCACGGCATGACGAGTACGCTCGCTATTCGAGTTGCTGCATTTGCGCTTGCTATCATTTTCGCACATAACAATATATCAAGAGCAGATGTCATCACTGTTGGTGATGTCGACCCCAACATCAGCGATGCTGGGGTACCAGACAACCCGGATATTATTATTGGTAATACAGGCGTTGGTGGCCTGTTCATGGATATTGCACCACCGCTATCTGGACCATTGCAATTCCTGACCAGTGACACAGGAATCATAGGCAACCAAGGAAACAGTGTAGGCGCTGCAGTGTTCGATGACTTTGGCGTCCGCTGGGAAATCGCAAATAGTCTGACAGTTGGAAATCTTGGACAAGGATTCTTGGACGTTTTCGAGAGCGCAGCAATTCAAGTTGGTGGCCCCTTGCCTTCGACTGCTCCGACGATCATTGGAGAAGGGTCAACGGGCCAGGGAATCATGCGATTGGATGGTGTAGCATCCCGTTTGACGACTGGACCGTTGACGGTTGGCGACGAAGGCGTTGGGACTCTGGAAGCGACGAACAGTGCCTCTTTTGTCTCGGGTGACGCAATTATCGGTAGTGAGGACGGTTCCATTGGAACTGTTACTCTGACAGACCTAGGGAGTCGCTGGACGGTAGGTGATCCTAACAACATCGCCACATTAACGATTGGCAATGGGTCCACGACAGGTACGCCTACAAACGCCTACGGCACGCTTAATGTCAACACTGATGCTATAGTGCAGACATCTGGAGCGGTAATCGTCAATGAGACTGGAATAATCAATCTACAGGGCGGCTTGTTACGAGACATTGGTGGTTCCACGCTCTCCAACGGAGGGGTGATACGTGGTGATGGATCGATTAACTCTGCAATGACCATCACTGCTTCGGGTGAATTGCGGAATGCTGCCGCAGTAGCGAATCAACGGGAAAGATTGCTCGTAACTGGTCCCGTATTAGTCACGGGCGATTCGGATCCAAATTTCGAATCACCAATCGATGGCTTGATTGAAACTCAGGGTGGTGAAATGGAGTTTCACGACCTAGTCACCAACAATGGCGCGATCGTTGCGCGTGACGGCATCCTCAGATTTCGTGGACAAGAAGTAAGCAG
Source organism: Bythopirellula sp. (assembly GCA_965216565.1). Taxonomy (GTDB): domain Bacteria; phylum Planctomycetota; class Planctomycetia; order Pirellulales; family Lacipirellulaceae; genus Bythopirellula. Next base: position 135,228 of record OZ244170.1, on the reverse strand, counting down.
TGCAGCCACAGATCTGGACAACAACGGACTCCTGGTACTCGGTGAAAATACGACCGTTTACGGCTCTATCGACAACACTGGTGGATTGATTGTTGATGTGACTGGTGCTGCTGTAGCATTTCCAAGCGTGTTCGGTGACATAGTGTTCACTCAGGCTCCGCTGGTAGCCGCAATTTCTTCCGGAGAAACCGCGGCAATCTCTGCCGATACCTCTACGTTGAAGTTGATCGTTGACGAAGATCCTGGCGCTCTTTCGATATTCGGAAATTTAGTGCTGGATGGTTCTGCCACATTTGACTTGGATTATGTTTCTGGTGAACCCTCGCAAGCCGGCGATTCGTTCTCTGTAGTTTCGGCCTCTAGCATCTCGGGGACGTTTGGAAATTCTCAAGTGGTGGCGAATGGCCGTTTTTGGGATGTAGATGTTATTGGAAATGAAGTGATGGTCACCGCCACCGCGCTAACCGTCGGCTCGGCTGATTTCAATTCTGATGGCCGCGTGGATGGTCTTGATTTTATGGAATGGCAGATTGGGTATCCGTTGCTTTACAACCTGGACGACCTCGCACGTTGGGAGGCCGCCTATGGTGAGTCGACTTCCTCGCCGCCGCCCGTGGCTGCTGTCGCAGCGGTGCCGGAGCCTTCGACCTTGCTGCTAGCCTTGTCGACCTTGGGGCTTTGCTTTCGTCCGCGTGACAAGGCCCGCCGCAGAAGTAGCTGAGTCGCGAGACTCCACAATTGAATAAACGCAACACAGCCCAGGGATTGAAATCTCTGGGTTTTGTTGTATCAAGAAAAAACGCGTTTTCCATTTTTTTGAATTCCACAAGGGGTTGTGTTGCCAAATTCGAGTCACACAAGATGGGGGATGGGCGAAAAAATCGCGCTCGGGCTGCTGATTTTCGCCACCCTGTTTGTGCTAATGCCCCACAGCGACCCCATCGGCATCGGAATGCCCATCCCGCTGGGAACCACGCTCCCGCCGCTGATGGCCGAGGGCTGGCTAAACACGGGTGATTCGACGCCGGGTCCGAAATCGCTAGCCGGCAAGGTCGTGGTGCTCGACTTCTGGGCGACCAACTGCCCACCCTGCCGAGCCGCAATGCCCAAACTGATTAAGCTGCACGCACAGTACCAACCCGTGGGCGTTGAATTCATCGGATTGACGCCCGAACCGGAATCGATGCTGCCGGCAATCGAAGATTTTCTGAGCGATTTCGAGTCGGCCCACTGGCCAATCGGCTATGGCTCCGGACCGACGCTCGATATGCTCGGCATCCGGGGTTTTCCCACCCTGGCGGTTTTCAATAGCGAGAGGAAACTCGTTTGGTCGGGACATAGTGTCCACGAGCTTGCCGCCGTTCTCGACGAAACCTTGGCCTTCAGCCCCGGCACAGAATAGCAGTCGGCCTACATCTGCTTGCGGACATACTTCACTTTTGGCTTGCCACTGCCCGGGACCGGTAGTCCGATCAGGTAGTCGGATGCGTAGCGGAGGCTTTCGCGAGGTCGCTCGGGGACGCGGAAATTGTCGCCCTTTTGCATGATTACCCGAGCCAGCGGCATTTCTCCGAAAGCTCGCATGCCCGAAGATTCGCAGGGATACCAGCGGGGCTTGCCTTCGGCATCGGTCAAGCAAAACTCCGGGTAGTTGTGCTCATGGACCCAAACAATGCGGGCAGGGACACCCGCGGTTCGGCAGAGAGCGACGAACAGAGCACTGATATTCTGGCAATCGCCACTGGCATCGTTGAGCGTCCGAATAGCAGACTTATCCGGGCCCTCGACATACTTGACGTGATCTTGCACAAAATCGTAAATCGCCTCAACGCGTTGCCAGGCGGTGGCATTTTCATTTTCCGCTTCTAGCTCTTGGTCTATTGTTCGGAGTGTTTTCTTGATCTTGGAGTGCTTGGTCTCGATGTAAGGGCTTTTTCCCAAGTACTTTTTCAGACTGCGATCTGGCTTCTTGGGAACTGTTAGTGATTGTGTCTCCTCCGGGGGCAGAATCGTGCGGGTACGCACTTCAAAGGTAATCAGTGCCTTCGCTACCTGTCTGCCCGGAAGATAGGGAATTGAAATCAAAAGCTGCCGAGCACCCCCGCCGGAATACTTATTAAGGTAGCGGTAATCGATTTGGTCGATTTGCTGGGTGACCTCTTGATCGACAATTTCAACCTCCTGCTCGGCACAATCGAAGGGCACGGCCACCATGGCCAGCAGTTCTTGCACAGGGCCTTTGCGGGCATCGACGATCGCCCCCACTTGGTAACGTACAACTTGAGTCTCGCCGAATCGGAGATGCGATTCTTCGGTCTCAGTTTTGATTTGTGCTAGCGAATCACCAGAGAAACAGGCACAGCAGATCACTGCACCGATGAAAAATGGGCCAAATCGTTTCATAGGGATCAGCATGGCGATCGACTTTCTAGCCTGACGAATGTCCTCAGCCGGTTGGCAATACACTATCTATTCTACTAACTACGATTCGTAGAAACAAAAAAACCGCCCGACCGTGTTCAGGATGGCACGATCGAGCGGTTTGCGTCTCTAGACTCAAGCTCTAGGTCAAATGTCTCTTTAAACAGCGTACTACACAATAGGCCCAGTGGTTGGGGAGGGCTTTTCTGTTTGGTTCCTATCGCGGCTTCAGTACGTGCCGGGGTATCTCAGGCCTTTTCAATTATCTCGAGCAGGGCTGGGATCAGTTCCGTAAGTGCCAGAGTCTAGTGGTGTTTCGGTCCCAGGGACCAGGTAGCCTTCATCGAAGCTAGTCATAGGGTCGCAACAGTTTCCATCGCCGTCGACAAATCCACCAAACCAGGTTCCACCTGGACAGGGATTGCCTCCAAACTGCGGGCAGCAAGGATCAGGACAGCATTGGGTCGGCTGGGGGCAACAGGGTACTGGCTGGGGGCAGCACGGCACCGGTTGCGGGCAACAAACTACAGGTTGCTGAGGAATAATCACTTGTGGCGCGGGCTGTTGGACCATGACTGGTGCGGGAGCCATCTGGGGGACCGGAACCGGAGCTCCGACAGCCACAGGGGCAGACACCATTGTTGGTGCAGCAATGCGGGTACCGACACAGGGCGAACCACGATGAAGCCATCTGCGACAATTGGCACATCCAACGACCTGGGTCGTTACGAGAGCCGCGGCCAGCAGAATTAGGATTTTCCTCATCTTATGTTTACTCCACGGAGGGCGCCCATGTGGGGAGGGCGAAGTGGAAGGGTGGGGAGGACAACACGTCGCGTATCGCTAGTAACGATTGTGATGTTTGCAATCAACAACTAGCGACATAAGCGTCGCAGCCGGAACAAGCTGCCTATTGCAAGGGCAAGCTTTCTCGGCCTAGCAACTCTACAACATGGTTGGTGATGTGCAAACGAAACCTATGATTTTTTTCTGCCACATTTTTTTCACGCATGTTGCAAATAGTGTGCTACGTTTGTGATGACCACATGGAAAGTTGATGGTGGTCTCGCAGTGTGGATATCGCCCTCCCCCCTTTTGATATCACGTACTCGATTTCACACTGCCGGTTGGTTCGTGGGCTCGCGTCCGCGATAACTTCGATCCGTTTCTTTGGCCTAGTGTCACGGTTGACAACTCTGCCCGTAAAAAACTCCGGTATAGCGCTATGATCCGTGTAGCAATATATTCTGCGTTGAAATCCTCTCAATCTGCACTGATAGTGGCATTCCTCTTGGCCAATTGCTTGGTGCTGAATACTCAATTATTTGCAAAAACTAGTGAGTCGCTGTTCGCCCCACCGCAGCGATCAGTTCCCACGCGTGAGATCTTACTCCTTAATACGCGACCACTGGGCATATCGTGTCAGCCAAGCCAGATTAAGACCAAGCTAGATTGCAAACGTTTAGAGATCAGCGAAGAAGGCCACTCGACTTGGGAATCCTTGCCTTGGCAATATGCGGTAAAGCCGGTTGGCCAAACGCCCACCGTTATCTATGTGCACGGAAATCGTGTCGAACCGGGCGAAGATATTTATCGAGGCATGAAAGTCTACCGGTCACTAGTTAGGGCCCGGTCAGCCGATCAGCCTTTGCGATTTATCATTTGGTCGTGGCCTTCAACACCTATCAAGGGTCCGATCAAGGACGTCTATGTAAAAGCTGCGCGTACGCAGCCCGCGGGCTGGCAGTTGGCGTGGTTTCTAGATCAACTCCCGGAAGACGCGGACGTGGCGATTCTCGGCTACAGTTTCGGCGCCAGGGTAGTCAGTGGTTCGCTGCATCTGCTAGGCGGCGGTCATCTTGGAAACTTGCAACTTGCTGAACGGGTGCATCCAGAGCGGAAACCCGTTCGCGTTGGTCTGATTGCGCCTGCCTACGATGCTGACTGGCTACAGCCAGGGCACTTTCATAGCCGCGCTATCTCGCAAATGGAAGAATTGATGCTGGTAACCAATCAGCGCGATCCAGCGATGCGGTTGTATCATTTCAGTGTCGAACGCGGCAGAATACACGCCCTCGGTAAGGAAGGGATTGCCCAGCCCTACAGAATGGGTTCAGCTAATCGCAAGATCCGCCGAATCGACGTCACCGATACCGTGGGCCGTAGCCACGCCTTGGGAGACTATCTAGCTGCCTCCGGGCAGATGCGAACACTCTGGACAAAGCTGAATCCATCGCTCACGGTTACCACAGCCAACGAGCCAGCCACGGCTGACGACGTCCGCCTCTAAGCCGATCCACCCTTTCGGCAGCCACTATCTCTTGAGATACTAGTGGCATGAGCAACATTTTAGCCTACTACAAAGGCCATTGGGTTCCCCAGCAGCAATTGTCTGTGCCAATTGGTGATCTTGGTTTTACGCTTGGCGTGACTATTGTGGAACGAATGCGTACGTTTGGCGGTCAAGTGTTTCGTAAGCGAGAACATTTGGAACGTTTTCATCGTTCGCTGGACGTGGTGGGTTGGGATTCAGAGACCATTGTCGCTGAGGTGTCGGAGGCGATCGACGATTTTGTCGAACGAAATTCTTCGGCTTTTGTAGCGGGCGACGATTGGTATATCGTGGCACTCGCCACGCCGGGAAATTCGCCCGAAGCGAGTTCGCCAACCGTATGTGTCCACGGACGTCCCCTGCCCTTTGCCGCCTGGGCGCAGCAGTTTGAACAGGGAGTAAGAGCGGTGGTTGTCGACACACGTCAGGTGCCGTCCAATTGCTGGCCTGCGGAGGTAAAATGCCGCAGTCGGTTGCACTACTATCTAGCCGACCGCGAAGCGGCTACGAAATCTCCTGGGGCTCGCGCTATCCTGCTCGATCAACAAGGATTCGTCGGCGAAGCAAGCACGGCAAACGTCGTGGCGTATTTTCCCGATCGAGGATTGGTAACACCGCCCAGGGAAAAAGTCCTGCCAGGAGTCACTCAACAAGTGCTCTACGAACTCGCCGAAGAGCTAGGTATCGCCCACGCCGAAGCCGACATCAAACCCCAAGAGCTCATGCAGGCCGAGGAAGTGTATCTCACCAGCACCTCGGTTTGTATTCTGCCAGTAGTCGAGATCGACGGGCAGCAGATCAGCGGAGGCAAGCCAGGCGAGGTCTATCAGCTCTTGCTCAGTGCTTGGAAAGAACATACCGGAGTGGACATCGCCGCGCAGGCAGAGCAGTTCGCCGTGCGTGACAAGTGTTGAACAACGAATATACGTAATGGAGCAGTCCAGGTGATGATCAATAATCACAGAACTGCCGTTCTTAGTGTGGGAACAGGTTTGCGTCACGCGGTGGCTTGGGGAGTCATTGGCGGTGTCACTGGGATGGTCATTGTTTCAATATTACAAGCTGGCGAGAGGTGGCAAGAAATCCGATTGTTCGGAGAGTATCGCGCCTGGTTGCTTGCCTCTATGCAGAAGGGCGTCTGGCCCACTCTGGGCTGTAGTTTAGTAATGGCTTGCTCCGCCTGGGATGCTTATTCTCAACAGCCCTCACGCAGTATTGCTGTATCGCTTATCAAGATAGCCGCCGGTTCGATTCTCTTGTGGTGGCTTATCACTGCTATGGAGCTCACACCGCGCCGAACAAAAACTCTTGAACATCCACCAATCTATCTCTCAGAATTCTTAATCCTTATCTTACCACCTTTACTAGTGACAAGCTTTTCCACCTACAACGACTACTTCATGCGACGCCAAAGTGACGTTGACTCTGAATAGGCCAGACAGGCGGCAACCTCATTTTGAGCAATTGCGGAGAGGCTCCTAGATGACTAGACGTCAAATAGTTTCTCGACAAAAAAACGCTCTGATGTTTGGGATTTCTGCCGATTTCCCATTTCTCAATACCAATTCCCCCACTGGCGCGCCTAACAGTGTATATCGGCCAAATTCCCCGAGCCTCAAGTGCCAGCAGCATGAGATCGTTCCGCTTACTCCTCCTCTTTTCCCTAGCAGCACTCGTTGGCGTTGTCGACGCAGTGGCTCAGGAAACCACGCATGTCGGATTCCTGTGGCACATGCATCAACCGATCTATTATCCCGGCGAAACCGTCACGCAGACTGACGCCGCGGGGCACTTTTCGTTTAGCCTCGCCGACGTGCACAATCAACGATTCGGACCGTACACGTCCTGGCCGAAGGATGCGATTCAAACGGGCTCAAGTCTGCCGCACTTGGGTGCGCAGGTTTCTTTCTCTGGCTCGTTGATGCAGAACCTCAATAATCTGGAAGCTGCCGGCGTGAACGGTGGGATGTGGAACAACTGGGATTCGTCGTACAACCAGGCCCAGTCCTTGTCGACGAGCTTGGGCAATCCGCGGCTCGATCTGGTGGGATTTGGGGCGCACCATCCGCTGATGCCGCTGTTGGACCAGCGCGACATGCGGATGCAGATCAAATTGCATAAATATGTCCACGAGCAAACATGGGGCACCGATGTTCCTTACTCCAAAGGCATCTTTCCGGCCGAGACCGCCTTTTCTACGCGGATGATTCCGGCACTGGTGGCCGAGGGTTTGGAGTGGGCCATTGTGGATAACATCCACATGGATCGCGCCACACAGAACTATCCCCACACGAATGCGTCGAACTTGTTTGCCCCCAACACGGCCGACCAAATCAATCCCGACCCTGCCGCCAATGGCGGAGCATGGGTGCAACTGAACAATCTTTGGGCTCCCAGCCAGGTAAGTGCCTCGTTCTCCTATCAGCCACATTATGTGCAGCATGTGAACCCCAATACCGGTGCGGTGAGCAAGATGGTTGCCGTGCCGGGTGCTCGATACGAAGGCAATGAGGATGGTCGCGGCGGATTTGGTGCGCTGCAATACGAGCAGGTGATGGACCAGTATCGGCAATACAACACCGACCCCAATCATCCGCAGTTCGTGCTGTTGCATCACGACGGCGACAATTTTGGCGGCGGCAGCGAGTCGTATTACCACGGCAACTTTCAGAACATGGTGAACTGGGCATCCGGCACATCCAATTACGATGTGACCACCGTGCAGGACTATTTGGATCGATTCCCGGTGAACCCCAACGATGTGATTCACATCGAACCCGGCTCTTGGGCGGGGGCGGACAATGGCGACCCTGAATTCAAAAAGTGGCTGGGCGATCCCGACTCCACAGGCTGGAGCCCCGATCGCAACTCCTGGGCAGTGCTCACAGCGGCCAAAAATCGCGTGTTCACAGCCGACGACATCGCACCGGTCGCGAGCATGCAGGGCGTACTAGATGGCTCGGGAACAGCCACAGAGCGGGCCTGGCACTACCTGCTCCAGGCGGAAGCCTCCGACCACTGGTACTGGGATGGCACCGAGGTCTGGGACAGCAACGTCACCCGCGGCAGCAACCTGGCAGTGGCCGAGGCCGATCAGGTACTCGCCGGATTCACGGGGACCGAAACTACCGGTCCGACTGTTTTCCACCCCCAACGCGAGTCTTACAACCCCGGCGGTTTCGAGTGGAGCACCACTGCTGAGGACAGTGATTTCGAAGTGTGGACCTACGCCTACGACGTAAGCGGATTGGATTCCGTCACGCTCAAGTATCGAGTCGATGCGGACGGTACGAACCCATTGTCTTCATTCGCAAACGAGACTTACGCGGGCGGTACGGAGGTGGGCGCTTGGAATAGTATCTCCATGTCTTCCAGCGACGTCGTCCCACCGTCGAATATACTGGCCCCAACCCATCGTGCCCTACGCTATGGAGGAATGATCGAGGGGCTGGAAAACGAACTCATCGACTACTACGTGGAAGCGATCGACCTGAATGGCAATGTCACCCGGAGCGACATCCAGCATGTGTACGTTGGCTCGGCAACCTCGCCCCCTGGCGGTACTAGCTCCGTGACCGTGGGGCCTAACCCTGTGCAGGCGGGCGACCCGGTGACAATCTCCTTCGATCCGACCGGGGGACCTCTGGCAGGGGCAACGGACGTCTATTTGCATTATGGGTTTGATGACTGGAGCACCGTCATTTCGCCCGATCCCCTGATGAATTTCGATCCCAACGCCGGTACTTGGGATATCACCGTCCCCGTGAATAGCTCGGCATCGATGCTCGATGTCGTGTTCAACAATGGGCAAGGGACTTGGGACAACAACAACGGTGCCGACTGGCACTTTGCCGTCGAGGGAGCCACGGCAGGTCCTGAGTTTGTGATGGATGGTGTTGTTGACGCCAATGCGGTGGAGATTGCTACCGTGGGCGGGCTGCAACTGTTTGCGGTTGTCGAGGGCGATACGCTGTACATCGCCACTAGCGATGCAGGCGAAGGACAGGATGTGTTCATTTATCTGGCAGAAAACCCCGGTGCCCTGGTGCCGGCCAATTGGGCCAAGGCGGGACAGATTGCCCAATGGGACGCCTTCCTGGCCGACGAGAACGACAACGACTACGAAGCCTGGAACGATGCCAGCGGCACGACGGAGGCCGCTACCGGACCGAACGGCGGGGTGCTGGAGGGCACTATCAATCTGGCCGAAGAATTCGGGACGGTGCCCAGCGAAATCTATCTGGCCGTCGGCAGGTACGACAGTGCGGATGGGGGAGCGCTCGTCTCTTCGTTGCAGATTCCTGCAAGCGTGGATAGCAACGGGAATCTCGATGTTAGTGAGTTTCTATTGTTCCAAATTACTTCGCCCTATGAAGCCGACTTCGACAACGATCACGACGTCGATTACGACGACCTGGCGATGTGGGAACAACACTTTGCTACAAGCGATCAGGCGGATGCCAATGGCGATGGCCGCTCCGATGGGCTTGATTTTCTCGTTTGGCAACAACAGCTTGGCAGCGGCGTAGCAATCGTCGCGGCGGCGAAAACGGTCCCCGAACCGGCGTCACTAGCACTGCTGCTCGGCTGCCCCTGGTTCTTGACCAGAATGTCATCGCGGGCACGTTAGATCGTGGCTTCTCCGTGCTCGATTGAACGGCCCGATCCCTTAGCATCGTGCCCAATATCCTCTAGCCACGAAAAGCACAAAAAGCCGTAAAGGCGCCTACGCTAAGCAATTCTTAGTGCCGTTTTTCGTGACTATCTGATTTGAGGAATCAAATGGGCGAGTGAGTACCAAGGGAATGCTATGCTTTATAGAAGCACACGCTACCACCATTCCTCAATCTGCAGATTGTCATGCAGTTTCATCCAACAGGAACTGATCCCACCGCGGAAGCGAGATTGGTGTGCCGCAATGCGCGGTTCAATCTTCTCATTCTGTGGATCATCTTCGCGGGGGTACCCTTCCTTTGGTGGTGGCTAGAGGCACCTGGCATCGTCACTTACGGCTGCGCCGCTGTAGCGTTGTTTATCACGCCGTTTCTCTGGGGTAGTTGGCGACGTCGTGGAAGGCCTGAAAATTGGGTTCTGGCTTTGTTCCGCGATGGCATGTGGGTCAATCTCCGCAACTGCGAGTATTACCGGGCCGAACCTGGGCAGACTGTTGTCTACCTGCCTTACGAAGAAATTCTTTCGGTCAACAAATCTATACATCGCTATAAGACTCCAGATAGTGATGGCGACGTGAGCCACAAGGACGTCTATCTCGACTTTCAGCTTGACCAGAAGCAAGCTGAACAGATTGCCGAAGAACTCAAACGAGAGCGGACGCGGCAACCCTTCAAGAAATCTTACCTTTGGGGAGTGGTCACCGTTAGCAACAAGGGAATCCAACATCAGCCGGTAAAGGTTTCGAGCGATGCCCTGCTCAAGGTGAAATTCACGGCAGGCAATTTCGGCTTGTTACCCCGACCAAAGAAAGTGCTCGCCTTTCTGGACGACTATCTAAGCGTCGCCGAGCAGAACGAGAACAAGACTGCTGACTGGGAGAATCTGAGCGAGGCTGAGTTCGTCGATTTCGTCAAAAAACTTGTTCACGACGGCGAAACGATCGACGCCACGAAGCTGCTCCGCGAAAAGCGAAAAATGTCTCTCACCGAAGCCTGTGCCTTCGTGGATGAAATCGAGAGGCAGATGAGCGTCTCCAAGTCTAGCTAGATAGTTGACTAGCATTGTTCGTGAGACTTGAGGAAATCTGCTTTCTCAGCGATTTTCCGTATTATCGTCCCAAGTCCTACGGCGCCTAACTTGAATGCCGATCCAGGAGGCGAGTCCCCGTTCATGGACAAGCGGAGGTGGTAGGATTATGTATCGCTGTTTGCAGTTCCCTTGAACAGCAATGATATTTAACGAAGTCTGCGACATGCGGTTCGCAAGACGGCTAGTCGCAACGTGAGCCTCGTTTTTTCGAGAAGCCACAAGTACTCGCTCTCCCGCCCGCTCCCCTAGCCATAAAACGATGCATCGACGCCCGGCCATCTCTATCTTGAAAAGCCTAGGCTTACTAGCGCTGGCGATCGCTTGTTGGTCGTCGCACGGGGTCTCATCGACGCACGCCCAAAACCCTCTTACCCAACTCGCCTCCCAAAAGAGCGACGAGCCACAGGAAGAAGAAAAGAAAGATCCCGAAAAGGAACTAGCAGACTGGCAAGAAAGCGTCAGCGAGCGGCTCAAAGAATCAGCAGCTCAGATCGAAGAGCTGAGCAAAGAAGAAGGGCAGAAGATTCCGGAACGGCTCAAAGAACAACAAGAACTACTCAGTTGGCTGGACCTGACGCTCTCGCAACTGGAAGCGGAATGGGAGAAGTCGGAGCAACTTGCCAAATATCTGGAGGCACGCTTAGAAGCCCTGGAAGATTTCGTCCAGCAAGGCCTCTCGGAAGAGTCGACCCCGTTTTCTGAACTGGACCGAACGCAGGACTCCTTCGAAGCTGAACTCCAACGGCAGAAGAGTCTCGAGTCTCGTGTGGAGTCCTTCACCGAAGCACTAGAAACAGCCCGAGAAGAACAGAAACGTCGTGCCAGTCAGCGTCGCATTGCGCGGGAAGCCGTGGAGACCAACGACGATGACAGCAAACGGCAAGAGCTGGGGGAAGAGCTAGCCGAAGCGGAATTGCTCTGCGAAATCGCCGAGGCCACCGCCCAACTGCGGAAGAAAACGCTCGACAATGTCAAAGCGTCACTGAAAGCACAGAAGACACAGGTGAAGATGCTGCGAGAGAAAGTCGCTCGTATGCGAAGCGTGGCGGAGTTTGGAAAAGACCAATTGGACGAAGTTCTAACTGAGATCAAGAAGAAAGAAGACTCGCTCAAGAAGAAGATAGATAAACTTCAAGCTAGTGCCAAAGACGGATTCAATCAGAACGCGCAGTTGGTCCAAGAACAGCTCCGTTTGCTTCGCCAACAACAACGTCGACTCTCCGCCCACGAAAATATTTGGCAACAGCGACAAAAAATCTATCTCAAGCTGGCAAATAGCAAAGATGTACGCGAGTGGAGTGAAAAGACTGCCAAGGCCATCGAATCGCTCAACGACGAGGCGAAATCGGCAGCCTTGGAGATCAGCGATCTTCGTTCGCAAATCGCCAAGCGACAAGAAGCGCTGGAAGATGCCGAAGAGAATTCTGCCGAAGCCCGGCGGATCGAGAACGAAATCAAAGACGCAGAAGCCTTACTAAAAAGCCACCAGGCCAACCTGGCCAGTATTGAAGAATCGGGCAAGTTGCATCAGAAGCTGATCAACGAACTCGATACTGGCTCGCTGGCCTCGACCGCGAAGGACAAGCTGCTGTCCATTTGGAGTGGCGTTCAGGCGATCTGGAATCAGGAACTTGCTGTCGTAGGCGACAGTCCGCTGACGGTGCGGAAGGTCGTCATCGCGATCCTGATGCTGCTGATTGGTGTCGTTGCCTCGCGGATGTTCAGTCGCTTCCTGGGAACGCAGGTGCTTCGCCGGCTCGATATCGACCCCAGCGCGTCGGCGACTATCCAGTCGCTGCTCTTCTACACATTCCTGCTCATGTTCACGCTGTTCTCACTGAAAGTCATCAATGTGCCGCTTACGGCACTGACCTTCCTGGGTGGTGCATTGGCTCTTGGTGTTGGTTTTGGTAGCCAGAATGTGATCAACAATTTTATCAGCGGGTTGATCCTCCACGCCGAGCGGCCGGTGAAAGTTGGCGACCTAATTCTGCTCGACGATCTTTACGGAAACGTGGAACACATCGGTGCCCGCAGCACACGCGTAAGAACGGGCTCGAATTTGGAAATCATCGTGCCCAACAGCACGTTCTTGCAGAATAACGTCATCAACTATACCCTCTCTAGCGACAAGGTGCGTACGTCTGTCGAGGTGGGAGTCGTGTATGGATCGCCCGTGGTCACCGTCACCCAACTTTTACGGCGAGCCGTAGTCGAGACGGGCCGCACGTCCAAAGATCCACCTCCGATAATTTTGTTCAAAGAGTTTGGAGATAACTCGCTCGCCTTCGAAATCCACTTTTGGATTCGCATGCGAACCGTCATGGATCGGCTGCAAGTGGAGAGTGCCGTCCGTTACCAAATCGAACAACTGTTCAAAGAGGCGGGCATCGTGATCGCGTTCCCACAACGGGACGTCCACTTGGATACCAGCTCTCCGCTGAAGATTGAGATGTCGCCCCCGCCGGAACCCATCGAGACTTAAACCAGCCACGATACGGCTCGACCGCATATGCCCTCTCGAAAACGCAGAAAATTGCCCAACCGCAGCCTATATATGGAGCGGTACGAACGTCGTGGTAGCCCGGGGGCCAGGCCGGGCTCGATCGAGATTCCCGCAGGCGCGCTGCCGCCGCATATCCGCATGACGGGCTATGGGGCGAATGCAATTACCCTGTTCGACGACTGCACGTTTGAAGACGTGAAGGAGCAGCGTGGAAAGCACGAGGTGCTGTGGATCGACATCGCTGGCTTGGGCGATGCCAAGTTGATCGAAGACTTCGGCAATCTCTTTGGCATCCATCGACTGGCCCTGGAAGACCTGTGCCATATTCCGCAACGCTCGAAGGTCGAGAATTTTCAGGACTATTTGTTCCTGGTCACCCAATTGCCACGCCAACTTGAAAAACCGAAAAAAGATCGCGACGGTACTCAAGGGGTCGAGCAAATCAGCTTTTTCGTCGGCAAAGGGTTCGTGATTAGCTGGCGAGAGCGTCGCGGTGTCTGTTTCAATGCGGTTCGCGATCGGCTCAAGGTAGATGGCAGCGTCATCCGTAGCTCAGGCAGCGACTACCTGCTGTATGCTCTGCTCGATGCGATTATCGATTCTTACTTTCCTAAAATTGAAAAAATCAGCGAACGCCTTGATGAACTCGATGAGCAGCTTGAGCAGGGATCCGAAACGGGCGTCATCTCACAACTGCATGGTGCCCGACACGATGTGCGACTTCTCAGGCGCATCTCATGGCCGATGCGCGAGGTGGTCGATTCGTTAGGTAGCGACCATAGTTGGCTTGTGGACGAGGAGACGGAACTCTACCTCCGCGATTGTCGCGACCATGTCGCCGAGATCATCGAAACACTGGAGGGATGCCGGGAGGCGTGCTCGGATATACGGGACTATCACGCCACTGAGATCAGCAATCGCATGAATGAAATAATGAAGGTGCTGACCATCATCGCCACGATATTCATTCCACTCAGCTTTATCGCTGGCGTGTATGGCATGAATTTCGATCCGGAAGTATCGAAACTCAACATGCCCGAGCTGAAATGGCACAATGGCTATCCGTTTGCCTTGGGGTTGATGGCGGCAGTGGCCGCGGGCCAGTTGTTCTTCTTCCGCTGGATGGGGTGGCTGGGCAAAGGCAAAAGGAAAGGCCCTACTGACGGGGATACACCATAGTACTGTAGCTCTAGGTGAGCTTGAAATGGGGACTGGCTCGTGATTGCAAGCTGCCGGTTGGCCATTGGTTAGCCTTTCCTGCGATCCCGTGCCAGTCCCCATTTCAAGCGGTGCCCTAGTGGTCCGTCGAAAAAAAGGGAACAGGCACGACGACCCAACGTATGCTCAGGCGACAGCCGTTATTGTGCGTTGAGCCAGTCCCCTTTTTTCGACTCCCGGTCTAGCGCTCTAACAGAGTGGCTCGACGGTTGGCATCCAATGGGCGACAATGGTCGTCCCATGAAAACTCTCATCAAGAATGCCCAGGTCGTGTTGCCCACCGGGGTCGAGGCTGTTTCCGTCTTAATTGAAAACGGAAAGATCGCTGCGGTCGATGCAGTAATTCAAAGTACCGCTGACGAAACGGTCGATGCTGCCGGGTTGCATTTGATTCCCGGCGTGGTCGACGATCAGGTCCACTTCCGCGAACCTGGACTCACGCACAAAGAGGATCTGCACACCGCGTCGCGTGCCTGTGCCAAAGGAGGCGTCACCACCTTCCTGGAAATGCCCAATACTTCTCCCCCCGCCATCACCCAACAAGGGGTGGAGGAAAAACGGGCCCTGGCCGCCGAGAAATCGCTCGTGAACTACGGCTTCTATATTGGTGCAACGCCCGACAATATTGAAGACCTGAAAAACGCTACCAATACGCCGGGCATCAAAATCTTTATAGGTTCCAGCACGGGCAACCTGTTGGTCGACGAGCAGGCAGCGCTAGAGCGAATTTTCGCTGAGACCACCTTGCCCATCACCGCACACTGCGAGGATGAGGCCACCGTGCGGGCAAACGCCGAGCGGCTAGCCGGTACGTCCGACGTTGCGGATCACTCCAAGATTCGCGACCACGAGGCGGCCATCATTGCCACCCGCCGCTCACTCGACCTGGCATTTCGGCACAATCATCGTTTCCATGTGTTGCATGTCTCAACGGGGGCTGAGACGGAACTCTTATCCGACCATCGTAATCTCATTACCGCCGAGGCGTGCCCTCATCACCTGCTGCTCAATATCGACGACTACGCCCGGCTGGGTACGCTGGCGCAAGCCAATCCTTCGATCAAAACGGCTGCCGATAACGCAAGGCTTTGGCAAGCACTCCAGCAGGGAGAGATTCAGGTTATCGCCACCGATCACGCGCCGCATACGCTGGCCGAAAAACAGCAGGGCTATCCCAAGTCGCCCTCGGGAGTACCCGCGATCGAAAACAGTCTGGCACTGATGCTCAACGAAGTACACGGTGGGCGTTGTTCGCTAGAGCAAGTCGTCCATTGGATGTGCGATGCGCCGGCTCGAGTGTGGGACATTGTCGACAAAGGTCGCATTGCCGAGGGTTACGATGCCGATCTGGTGCTAGTCGACCTGGAATTGACCCAAGAGGTAAGAAATGTGAACCAGCTTACAAAGTGCGGGTGGAGTCCCTGGGATGGCGAGTCGCTCACGGGTTGGCCCGTGCGAACTTGGGTAAATGGTCGAGAAGTCTATCGTCATGGGGAATTAGACGAATCTGTTCGGGGACGTGCAGCGCGATTCGATCATGCTCGCGGAGGATATTGGGCGACCGCTGGCAACTAGCTGCAGTTGTCCCCCTTTGGCGAAGGGCTAAAATAGCAGACACCGCTTCGGCCTGTCTAAAGAACGGATCAACAGAGAACTACATCATCCCCCCCGCTCTGTTGACCAATTCGTCCCAATAGCAAGTAGCGTCGCACTATGTCGGAACGACTTTGGTATCTGAAGCAGTGCGATCTTTTTCAACAGTTGGGTGCAGAACAAATCGCGGCGATCGAGAATCGTTGTCGCGTGCGACAATTCCCTCGTTCCTCTCCCATCTATTTGCCCTCGGATCATGCCAACGGTGTGCTGCTATTGGCGCAGGGTCGCGTGAAAATTGGCAGCTTTACCGAGGACGGCAAACAGGCAATTCTCGCCTTTATTGAGCCTGGTGAACTATTCGGCGAGCTCTCGCTGATGGGAAGCCAAGAGAGAGAAGAATATGCCGAGGCGGTAGAGAAATCGACGATTGTGCTCATCCCCAACGACGTGATGCAGCAACTGTTGATGCAGAATCCGGAAGTTTCGTTGGGCATCACTCGACTGATGGGACTCCGCCGTCGGCGTATCGAACGGCGTCTGAAATATCTATTGTTTCGATCGAACCGAGAACGGATGATTCATTTGCTGATGGAATTGGCCGAGCAGTATGGTCGAGAAACCGCTGCCGGTTTGGAGTTGAAAATCAAACTTTCGCACCAAGATTTGGCCAATATTATTGGCAGTACGAGAGAGACGGTAACCGTGGTACTTGGAGAACTGCAGTCGGAGGGCTACTTGGAATTGGGACGAAGAAAAATCATTCTGAAGGACCTCGCCCGATTGGCTGCTAGTGTTGGCATCAAGCCATCCCCCCCGGATGGATCGTGATGCGAAGAGTCTAATTGTCAGGGAGTTTTGGATATTGTGAGCTGTTTTACAGTGTTTGAGCTCTGTTTTTACGATGATACTGATATGTGAACCACCGAGGCTTACAGCCCTCTGTTTGCCCGACAACTTGGGACCAATGGATGTCCGTCAACAACCCACAATCTGAAGACCAACAGCACGACCAATGGGAGCCATGCGTCGACGGCGAGATCTCTCAGATGGTCCGTCGGCTTAACCGCTCTGAGCGAGGTCGAAGGCTGCGTCAGCTTGCTAGCACCAGTATGGTGAGTCTTGTGCTGTTTGCCGTCGGTGCCATCGTTGCGGGCGGGTTCGTGTTCTACCAGGAGCCCCAATTTGGCGGAATCGGTTGCACCGAGTGTTTGTCTCATGCAGCCGAATATCGCGATCATGTAACTGGCGCTGCTCTGATGGCCGATGCCGATTTGGCTGGTCGCATCGAAGTGCACCTGGCCAAGTGTGCCTGCTGCCGGGCTAAGTTCAATGAAGCGTATCCCGGCGTCACTCTCGCCATGTTGGGAACAGAGAATCCCGGGCTGCGTCCCACTCGAATGGCGTTCTCGCTGGCCCAGGTCACGCCTGGCTACTGAGCCGGTCGGTCCGACTTCTCCGCATCGGGCGCCGCGGATTGAGCCGGGGTCGTTGCGTCTCCCTGTTTCGTGCCGTACGCCGATACTTTTGCTAGTTTGATGTAGCGTTCAGGGTTCTCGGTAAAGGCCGCCTTCTGATCGGGGCCCGCGAATAGAAACATACGGCTGGACTGCTGATGGAACACCGCATAGTCGACGCTACCCGGCACTTGCAAACTATCGTCGATCTTCGAAACGACGCAGTCTCCACCTAGTGCCGGTGCAAACTTTTCTGGACTGATCATGAATCGGTTCTTCTCGGCGTCGCCTGCCAGAAGATAGATTTTCCCCTCGTATTTGAACCGATATTGCGATCTCCCGCGCACCCAAATGTTGCGTTGCTGAAGCGTGACAGGGCAATATCCATCCATCACGAACGTCATCTCGGGTTCGGTTTCTGCAGGAGCTTCGTCCAGGGGTTCAGCGTCACTGGTAAAACCAGACTCCGACTGGGCCGAGAATTGTTGAGCATCTGGAGAACGAATTTTTAAATGGCGCTCGACACCGTAGCGGCGAATGTCGGCCGCGAACTTGCGACGTTGGAAGTCTCCCGCAAACATGTACCGCAAGCCATCCACCATGACAGTCGTCTCGGGCATGCCGGCAATCTGTCGCTCCTCTTCCACCTCGCTGACGAGGCAGAACCCGTCGTTTGCCAAATCGCTGCGTGTGTAGGCGTCGGGATTGGACTGAAACTGCTGGCGACGTTGTTCGCTTGTAAACATATAAAGCCTTCCGGCATGTTCGACGGCGAACTCCAGTTTTCCAAGCTCTCGCTCCCCGGTCTCTGCCAGGGTGACGGCACAATCGCCCCCCAACACGGGTGCATAGTCGGTAGGGCTGGCCGCGAAGATGGCCCGCTCGCGCTCGCTAGCGAACCAGTAGATCTGTCCATCGAACACCACCAGCAATTGCTGCCGCCCGGGAAACCACTGATGCTTGTCGCGTAACGTGATTGGGCAGAAGCCTCCTAAAGCCACGGGCAGCTCAACATCGTCGAATTGCGAGGGTGCAAAGCGATTGCCGTTTTCGAAATTGGGAGAAGCGAACAATCGCTCTTGGGCCAAACTGTTTGCGGGCAGAACCGCGAACATCAGACAAATTGCCCCCACAGCAACCAGCGTGAATGACTGGCTGATCTGTGCAGATCGCAGGGGCGGAATTTTGAAAGGTGTTCGCATGGCATTCCCTGATGAAAAAACCAGGGAGGATGGTAGCGAATCTCCGCTGCCCGAGCGATGTCGATTCGGCCTAGAATAGCAGGAATATGCCGGCAATCGCTGATTGCGAGGGAGTTGCCAGCAAGAAAAATCGCGTGGCCGGCGACACAGTCGCATGGTTATGCGGACCTACGACTGGGTTGGGGTTTGGGGGTCGTCGCCAGCCACGCCAAGTTCAAAATGTCTGAAAGAGTTCGCAAATGGGGCAGCTCACTAGTATCCTAGGCTGAGGGCTAGCGGGGTTCTGTGAGCTACGGCACACACTCGTTGCGAGACCCGCGAATTTGCCCCTCGGCCAAGCCAGCGTTCCGTCGCCGGAGGGCTGGACATTCCCTTGCCACCACGCTGGTATGATAGAGAACCTATGACTGAACCTAGCGAATCGAGATACGCCCTGGTCACCGGTGGGGGGAGCGGACTGGGCAAAGCATTCTGTCTGCGTCTAGCAGCCGAAGGGTGGCACGTCGCATGCTCGGATGTCGACCTGGCAGCGGCTGAGCAAACTGTCAATGAAATCGAAGCCGCGGGTGGACAGGCGCAGGCCGAGCACCTCGACGTGGTGGACAGTTCCCAATGGCAAGACCTCCGTGAGCGCCTTGCCGCCGAGTGGCCCCGTCTCGATATGTTGATCAACAATGCGGGAATCTGCGGTACTGGGGAAGTGGGCGATAGCCCCCTCGAAGATTTCCAGCGGATACTCGATATCAACTTGCGGGGAACCATCAACGGCTGCCACACAATGATTCCCTGGCTGAAAGAATCTTCCGCTGGCGGGCAGATTGTTAACATTTCCTCAATCGCGAGTGTGGTCTCTGCACCCTCGATGGCTGCTTACAACGTCTCCAAGGCTGGGGTGCTCTCGCTCTCAGAGACGTTGTATGCCGAGCTCAGGCCTTGGAGGATTGGTGTGACAGTTGTCCTCCCGGGCTTTTTTGCCAGCCAACTCACCAAACGGGGCCTGTATCACACCGACATGCAACGCAACACGGCCGATCACTATACGAATCGATCGAGCATCACCGCCGAAAAAGTTGTGGAGCAAACCTTGCGGGCCCTCCGCAAACGGAAATTCTTTCTGGTAGTTGGCCGTCGGGCCGTGCTTTCCTGGCGATTCAAACGGCTAGCGTCGATCACTTGGCTGAATCTGGTCGACAAGATCTATCGTCGTCACCAGCGGAAGTTTGACGCGGGCGATTGATCCTCGTTGCGAACTGGGCGATATTGGTGGGCTCCGGCGATGCATTGCATCGCGGCCACCACTGCCCACTGCCCACAACTGCCGCCATGCTCCATCTAAAAGCCCCCACCGACGCTAGTTGGCTCGCGCAGGTCGACGAGAACCTGGAAGAGGTTCTAATCGATCATGCCCACTGCGAAAAGAAGGCTGCCGGCACAGCAATGAACTTGATTTTTCACTACGTCGACAATCTCGAACTTTGCCGCGAGATGACCGAGATTGTAAACGAAGAACTCGAGCACTTTCACATGGTGATTGCTTTGCTGGAGAAACGCGATATCAAATTCCGCCGGCTCAAACCGAGTCAGTACGGCAATCGCCTGCATGAACTGATTCGCAAAAGCGAACCGGAGCGGGCCGTCGATCGGTTGCTGGTGGCGGGGCTCATCGAAGCCCGAAGCTGCGAACGCTTCCAAGCCCTGGCCGCTCATGTGGACGACCCAGAATTGGCCGAGTTTTATCAGAGCCTGTTCGAGAGCGAAGCCCGGCATCATACTACCTACACCCGGCTGGCCCACCACTTTGCGGCCGAGGATGTCGTGGAGCGTCGCCTGGAAGAGCTCTACGAGGCCGAGGCTCAAATCATGGCCCAGAGAGAGCCGCTGCCGCGAATGCATAGCTAATGACCTAAGATCAAACGCCACTTGGTGATAGATCGTTTCGCCTCGATTTTGCTGAGTTTTTTCTTGCATAGCAACCTTAGACTCTTATACTAAGCACCAATTCATTCGCACCCAGTAGGTAAGAACTAATCTAGCTTTTAACAAACGCCAAGTTTCCGTGCTCAGCACACGGAGGTTTGGCGTTTTTTTATTGGCTGGATACTGGGCAAACTCTGCACTGCACACGCAACCCATTCAGGATTACCCGATGCCACTTTGCAAAACTACGAATTGCTCCGCCATTTACAAAACGATTGCCGCGCTGGCCCTCCTGATGCTGACCGCTCAACCAGTTGAGGCCGGCAATCTTGTCGACGACTTTACTGAAATCAGCGGTAGCGTTTCCTATCCGGTGACCAACACCTTCGGTGGGATAAATGGATTCCACGTTGACGCACCGTTGAATTCCACGTTTGGCGTTTCGAGAGTGCTGAATATCGCGCCTGGGCCGCAAATTCCGCCGCCCAATCCTCTGCCGACCGACCTTTCGCTCACCGTCGACATCGATCCCAACCTTGGCCAACTTACGGCTAATGCGTCTGCCGAAGCCACCACATTTTTTGTGATCGGCTGGGTCGTCGATCCTAACGAGCCCGTTCCCGATGTTACGAGTGATACGCATATTGCCATCGATTACTCCGCGAGTGTCGATTACGACTTGATCGCCACGTTCAGCAACCTCGATGCCGGTGGCAATCCGGAAGCGGGCAGTCGAGCCACTCTCGTCTTGCCTGCCGCGACAAATCAACGATTGTTGATCCCCTTCACGGACATCAACGAAGATATCCCCGACGCGCTCAACCCGCCGAATGTCTTCCCTCCTGCCGACTTGTCCGCCCTGGATGGCATTTTGCTCGATTTCCAAACCAGCACCCTTGGCGCCGAGCTGACACTTACCCAGGTGGCACTCATCAACATCCCTGAGCCCGCCTCACTTGCACTGGTAGGCTTGGGCCTGCTTATTACGAGCGTCAAGAGACGCAGAATGGCCGGCAACGTCGTGTTGTAAATCTTCTGGCGACGGACTGGAACCTGTAATTCCGCTCCTCGGGGTGGGAGTTTGTAGCCCCTAGCCCTCGGCCCCCAGCTCCTAGTAGAATCGCTAGTTTGGCCCACCACCAAGCTACAACCCTAAACGAAATTCATTATGAAGATTGCAGTAATCGGCGGCGATGGCACTGGCCCTGAAGTAGCTGCCGAAGGCGTACGAGTCCTCGAATCGGCAGCCAAGCTCGAAGGTTTTTCTGTGGAACTCACCCACCTCGACTGGGGTGGCGACCGCTACTTGAAAACGGGTGAAGCGCTGCCGGAGGATGGGCTGGATCAACTTCGACAGTTCGATTCTGTGCTGCTAGGTGCGGTCGGCCATCCCGACGTGGCCCCGGGCATCCTAGAGCGCAAGCTGCTCCTTGATCTTCGCTTTGGGCTCGATCAATACATCAATCTCCGGCCGGTGAAATTGTTCCCCGGTGTTGAAACCCCACTGGCTGGCAAGGGTCCCGACGATATCGACTTTGTGGTCGTCCGCGAAAATACCGAGGACCTTTACTGCGGCGCCGGCGGGTTCATGCACAAAGGCACGCCACGCGAAGTGGCCACCCAAACCGCCATCTACACGCGTCAAGGTTGCGAGCGCTGCATTCGGTACGCCTTCGATTACACCCTGAAGCGGAACAATCCCAAAGGCAAACGACTGACGCTGGTCGCCAAAACGAATGTCCTCACCACAGGACACGACCTCTGGTGGCGAACCTTCCAGGAAGTCGCCGAAGAATACCCCGACGTCGAGACCGACTACAATCACGTCGACGCCTGTTGCATGTGGATCGTAAAGAATCCCGAATACTACGACGTGATCGTCACCACCAACATGTTTGGCGATATCATCACCGACCTCAGCGGCATCATTCAAGGGGGAATGGGCGTCGCTGCGGGCGGCAACATCAACCCCGACGAAGGCGGCGTCAGCATGTTCGAGCCCATGGGTGGCAGTGCCCCCAAGTACACGGGCACGGGCAAGATCAACCCGATTGCAACCATCAACGCGGTCAGCATGTTGCTAGAGCAAGCCGGCCAAACCAATGCGGCCGAACGGGTAATGAGCGCCATCATGCACGTCACCAGCGAGAAGATGAAGAGCCAGAGCGCAGGTAAGATGGGCTACACCACCAGCGAAATCGGCGATCTCGTGCTCGACGCCATGGCGTAGTGCGAGTTTGGATTGCTGATTTCTGATCGCTGACAGCTTCCCAACATCTAGGGTGCGATGAAACGAAGTGGAATCGCACCGAAAACCGGATTATGTTGCGATTGCGCGTTGCTTCATCGCACCCTACGACTAATTTCTGATCGCTGCCAGCTACTCAACTAACTCGTCCACAGCCCCAGGGCCGGGTTGCGGATGAAGTAGAAGGGCTTTCCATCGGGCCCCTCGTGCCAGCCATCGGCAAGCTTCTCGATGTTAAACTCGCTAGCCGCCTCTTCGTAGGGTCGGTGTTTGTAGCCCACCGCTGTGACCTCCTCCGCAGAGAGCCCCTCGCCCGTGCAGTAGGTCACCTCAAAGCGACCCTCGGTAGAACCGTGTATCAAGTGCGCGGCAGCCGATAGATTGCCAGCCAGCTCCTCGTTCGACTCCAGTGCGGCTAGGGTCGCCTCGGTGCCCCGATAGCCGAACTGGCGGATCAGCTTGTCGATCTCCGGATCTTCCCCACAAGTTTCCACGGCAGGGGCCAGCACAATCAGTTCGCCGCCATCAGCCATCGCCTTGCGGGTCCGATAAATCGACTTGTTGCCCAACCACGTAGACGAAAACTCACGCGGATCGAGATAAACCACGCAACGTTCTAAAGGCCGATCGACCCGCGTAAGATTCACTTGCCGCGACAACTCGGCAGCCCAGCGAAAGCATTCGCGATCGGTTCCCGTTGCCAAGGCGCGTAGCCGCGGACCCTGCTTGGAATCTTCTACCACAGTTAGTACGAAGCCGACTTTTGTCTTCGGCTCGACGAAACGGAAATATCCCTCGTCGACAAGCTGCCTCACGGGGTTCTCGATCTCGCCCAGCACTTGTTCGATGCCGCAGACGGCCCCCAAAAAGTGAGACTGATGCAGCATCTGGCCACCACCGCAGCCAATGCAAATATTCTTCGAAAAATTGGCAAAGCCGATCACCTCGTGCGGCACGACCTGTCCGATGGAAAGCACCTGATCGTACTCGCCGCTGACAATCCGCCGGTTGACGGCCACCGTCACCGGGCTTTTCATCCGGCCCTCGGAAAGTTGCTCCAAGAACTCCGCGGGCAATACGCCCAGCTCTTCCAGATCGTCGCGCCAGCGATGGGGGATAAACCGTTCCAGCGGAATCTTGTCGCCGAACATCAGCCGTAGCTGCGTCTCGCTCATGGGAAAATGCGTGCCCAGCGCCGGCAAAATGTCGATCTCCACCCGTTCGTGGAGTTGCTCCCACAGCTTGGCAGTAATCTGACCGGCGAAAGAATAGAGCCGCGTATGATCCGGCGGCAACAGCAGCAGCTTTTTCGCTCCCGGCCCCACCACCCAGTCCTCAGCAATCTGCGCAACCACCGCATCGAGCTGTTCATCACTCAATCCCTGCTCGCCACCATCGATCGCGATGGGAAAACTATCGGATGCAGATTGATTAATATTCGTGACCATCGGATAACTCTAAACCAGCAATCTAAATCCCCCTCCCCCGTCTGCGGGGGAGGGGCTAGGGGAGGGGGCTTCGAAACTCTGAGTTCGTCCTAAGTAAACCCGTGGGGGAATGTAGGTTGGAATTCTCGAACGCGAAGCAACATGTCATCCCGAGGTCCGCCGAGGGATCTAGCAAGATTCCTCGGCGGACCTCGGGATGACAGCTAATATCGCTGCTGATCGTGTCTCCTACATTTCCCCGAAATGTTGAACTAAATCGTCGTCGACGAAAAACCACCGTCTACCACAATATTCTGTCCCGTCACAAAGCCGGACGCTTTTTGCGAGGCCAGCCAAATCACGGCCCCGGCCAGTTCTTGCGACTCTCCGAACCGCCCCATCGGCGTATGATCGATAATCTGCTGACCCCGCTCCGTGTACGAACCGTCGTCGTTGTAAAGCAGCGCCCGATTTTGATCGGCCGGGAAAAACCCGGGACTCAACGCGTTGACTCGCACTTTTTGCTCCGCCCACTCGCGGGCGAGAAACTGCGTGAGATTCAGCACGGCCGACTTGGCCGCCGAGTAGGCCACCACCCGCGACAGGGGCGTCGTACCCGATAGCGATGCAATATTGATGATGCTCCCCTGCTGCCGTTCCACCATCGCCTCGGCAAATACCTGCGTCGGCAGCAACACACCCCCGACAAGATTCAAATCGAAAACCTCTTTCCAAGCATCGGTCGATAGTTCGCAGAAGTTGGACCCTGGCGGCAATGTGGCCGCGGGCCGATTTCCCCCGGCGGCGTTCACCAAAATGTGGGGCGCGCCCAATTCCTTGGTAATTTCGTCCCGGGCTTGTTTGAGCGAATCGGGATCAAGCGCATCGGCCGACTGAAACATGGCACTCCCGCCCTGCCCCACAATGGCATCCACCCGGGCCTGCCCCCGCTCAGCACTCCGCCCCACCACAGCCACCCGAGCCCCGGCATCCGCCAGCGCGTCGGCCATCGCCCCGCCCAACACGCCCGTACCACCAACAACGATAGCCGTCTGCCCGTCGAGTTGAAAAAAATCGCTCACTGTTTGCTCCCATTGACTGGTAGATACACAGCATCTAGAGCGCTTTTGCCATTCACGCTCCACCACTTAGTTGGCAGTGTCTGCCAAGACACTGCGCAATGTACTTGGTACAGCGGAACGCCAACGTTGAAACGCCCTAGAAGCTAGACTACTCCATCGCCGATGGCCGAGCAACCATTCCGAAAAGTCGACGAGAGGGGCGGAAATTGGGACACGGAAAGTTCTTCTATGAAGAATTGGAAGAGATTACACTGGAATAGTTAGCACTCGCACCTCAATAGCAGGCAATGTGATAGGACAACACAAAAAATTTCTTTTCATCCCTAATCGCGTGTTTCGTTTACGTTTTCACCGAATGTCCTAGAGTAGTCGAGAAGATGACCAAGCCTATATTGGACATCTCAATGGATATTAGATGCTCATCCAAAGTACGTCCCACTCTTCTCCGATTGGGAATTGCGATCTTCTGTGCATGCGCCCTCTTCGTAATGGTCTCCGTGATCTTCCGTTATGCGGTGAATAGTGCGCGCGAAACACAGTGGCGAAGCACTCAAGAGCATATTGGACGAAGTATCAATCATTACCGTTCGCACAATGGCGTCCTACCGCCGGCATCCGTCTTGGATGATAACAGGCGGCCTATGCACAGCTGGCGAGTTTTGATACTCCCGTATATTGAACAAAACTTGTTTTCTAGTTGTTACCATTTTGATGAGCCATGGAATGGACCGAATAACCAGCTTCTTCTTCAAAGTTACACTGAAGGCGGGTTCGGTGATAAAGATACTCCTGACGTTACTGTTGTCAGGTCGGCGTATCAGCATCCCGAACACTCATCATATGAGAACGACTTCCATACAAACCTGGTGATGGTGATCAATCCAAATCTACCACTAGTTCAGACCATAGGAAATGATGATGTGGTACGAGGTAAAAAAGGCTGGCATTATCGCCTTCATGCCG
Source organism: Bythopirellula sp. (assembly GCA_965216565.1). Lineage (GTDB taxonomy): Bacteria > Planctomycetota > Planctomycetia > Pirellulales > Lacipirellulaceae > Bythopirellula. The sequence continues at coordinate 109,099 of OZ244170.1, read as the reverse complement.
GCAGTGATCCTATGGTTGTCGGGATTACCGGGCCTGACTTTCATTGGATGGAGCCTCGCGATATGTCGCCCGAGGAACTTCTATCTTTAGGCGGTGATGATAATATTCAAACTAAGAGTTTGGCACATATCATCAGTTCTTTTATCGTGAATAATGACGGAACCGTGAGAATTTTGAGCAGCGAAGAAACCGTAACTCAACTGCGAACAATGCTGCAGGACAGCTCCGAGGCGAACCCGCAATAACTTTATCAGAGCCTCCAAGACGTGGGCATATTTCTTTCACTAGACATAAAGCCGAAACGAGCCAGCAACATTCGCTCTGCTTCGCCTGTGGCTAAGAATTCTACTCGCTTTCGTCTTGGGCTCATTGGAAAATAAGCCGGCACCCACCGTGCAGGTTCTTTGACATCTAGTTAGACGAGAGTCCAGTGTCCAGAGCGAGGACCCGGCAGACTTTCTCACCCCGTTCAAGTGAGGCTAACAGCGGTCCGTCGAAAAAAAGGGACAGGCACGACGACTCTGCGTGCGTTTCGGGCTCAAGCCGTGTTCGAGCGTCGAGCCAGTCCCTATTTTTCGACTCCCGACTCTATACTGTAGTACCAGTATTCAAGAGACATACCAACGTCAACAAACGACCATTTATTCTCCTAGGATTGTGGTGTCAAATGAACTTGAAATGACGACTGGCTCGCGATTGCCATGGGCATGGACTGCGTCGAGATCGCTTACGCGGCCACAATCGCGTGCCTGTCCTCATTTTCAGCCAATGGCACTCGTCTTACTGAGCAGACTGCAGCAATTCAATAGAATATTACGACCTGTGGTACATTGAAAGCTCAACGTGTCAAATGCTTTCCGCTTCCCCATTGGTATTGAGGAGCCTCCATTGTCCATCAGTGTGTTCGACCTGTTTACAATTGGCATTGGACCATCGAGTTCCCACACAATTGGGCCGATGCGTGCTGCACATCAATTTGTAAGTGCCTTGATCACGGAAGGACTGTTAGAACGCACTTGCAAACTGAGCATCCAGCTATACGGATCACTCGGCGCCACGGGAAAAGGACATGGTACAGGCAAAGCTGTGATCGGGGGGCTACATGGTTGGCTACCCGAATCTGTCGATCCAGACGAACTGTTCCAGTTAGAGAGGGCAGTTACAGAGAAAAAAGCACTTTCGCTGATCGGCAATCATGATATCGCGTTCAATCCTGTTCAAGATATTGAGTTTGTAAGAAAATCTCTTGATTTTCATTCGAACGGAATGGAGTTCAATTCCTGGGACAGTTCCGGCCACGAGCTTCTTAAGCGGACTTATTACTCAGTTGGTGGTGGATTCGTTGTGGACGGAGATAGCGTTCTGCAGGGACCACCTACGGATTCGTCCACTGACTTACCGTTTCCTTTTTCCTCCGGTAATGAACTTCTTAAACTGTGCCTCGATACGGGATTTTCTATCAGCACGTTGATGCTTGAGAACGAAAAATCTTGGCGAACGGAGGAGAAGATTCGTTCGGACTTACTCAATATCTGGAAGGTGATGAAGGAATGCGTCGAACAAGGATGCCGTCAAGAAGGCGTGCTTCCCGGTGGCCTAAAAGTTAAGCGACGCGCAGCTCCAATGTTCCGCAAACTAAACTGTATTGCCGAGAGTGGTGCTCAGAATAGTAGCTTAGATTGGGTCAACATGTGGGCATTGGCCGTCAACGAGGAGAATGCCGCTGGAGGCCGCGTAGTGACTGCGCCCACCAATGGAGCCGCGGGGATCATTCCTGCTGTGCTCCACTACTTCCATAAATACCGGTCGTGCGATTCCGATACGAATTCCAAGGATGATGCCACGGTTCGATTCCTGCTCACGGCAGCGGCAATTGGAGTTCTATTTAAGACCAACGCTTCAATTTCTGGTGCGGAAGTTGGATGCCAGGGCGAAGTCGGGACCGCGTGCTCGATGGCGGCAGCCGGACTATGCGAAGTGCTAGGAGGATTGCCTGAACAAGTGGAAAACGCCGCAGAAATCGGCATGGAACACAACCTTGGATTGACATGCGATCCCGTCGGAGGACTAGTTCAAGTGCCTTGCATTGAACGCAACGCGATGGGAGCAGTAAAGGCGATCAACTCTGCCCAATTAGCGCTGCAAGGCGACGGCAGACACTTTGTATCTCTCGATAAAGTCATTAAGACGATGCGCGAAACCGGTCGCGACATGAAGACGAAGTACAAGGAAACATCAAGAGGGGGATTAGCCGTCAACGTAACTGAGTGTTAATCGGGTGTGCATGTTTTGTTCCCTCCACATTTTGAGAGTTGAATAGGCGCCAGCAAGCGATCTCCCACCCTGCCCATCGGTGGCCAACAATACTTCTCGCTTTCGTTCGCGTCGAGATTGAAAATAGATCGGCACCGCCTGCGTAGATTCTTTGACATCTAGTGAGACAAGAGTCGAGAACCCAGACCCAGGACGCGGCAGACAAACTCACCCAGCCCCCTTCCACACCGCAGAGGGCCCGGCCAAATGCAAAACTTGACGGGGTTCTGCACCCCAGCCGATTGCCGTTGAGCTACCTTTGCCGTGCGACGTGCTTCTATGCCCGCGCTTTATGCAAGAGGTTAAACGCATCCCAGATACCAAGGTGCGTTGCGCTTCGCTCCACGCACCCTACGGCCGCAGGTACGAATAAGCTCCCCCTCTGTGCCCCTCCGTGTCCTCTGTGGTAAAGTAACTCCCACGAGCCCCCGTAGCTCAGGGGATAGAGCATCGGTTTCCTAAACCGTGTGTCGCAGGTTCGAATCCTGCCGGGGGTGCTTTGTGAGGGGTGACCGCCATTGATGGCTTGGCCTGCTATTCCAAGTAGAAGTTCGCCACCACCGGGTTGTGGTCGGAGCCGGTGGTTTCTGTGGAGCCAGGCAGGACGCGGAACGACCCTTTCACATACTTTTTAGCCATGGCGGGCGAACAGAGGATGAAATCAATCATCGATTGATATCGGCCTCGATTGTAAGTGTCGGGCAGATCGTCGCCCAACTCGCTGGCTGCCGACCACAATTGTCCCGAGCCCTCGCCGACGATGGTTTTGAGCGTGGCGCTGTCCCAGGTGTCGTTGAAGTCGCCCATCACCATAAAACGGGCCTCGGGGTTCTTGGCCAATTCCCGATCAAGCAGATCGCGTAGCTTCTCAGCCTCGGAAATTCGGACCGGTTCGGAAAACTCGCGACCTCCTGAGTTGCTTTTCAAATGAACGACCCACACCTCGAACGGCTCGGCGTTCTTTGGTTCGATCGTCACGGCGAGGATGTCTCGATTGAATCGCCGCATGGTATCGTGCGGTCCGGGGAAGCGGAGATGCCGATAGGAACGTACCGCTCCCACAGGCAAACGCGAGATCAGGCAGACATCGATCCCACGACCATCGTTGCCTTCGAAGTGAACCACTTCTCCGTAGCCAAGGTCTGGTAGGAATACGTCGACAAATTTCTGGAGATAAAAACGGTTCTCGACTTCCTGGAAGGCGATCACATCGGCATTCAATTGCTCAATCGATTGGGCGAGGCTCTGCAGTTCCTTCCTCGGCTTTACCGGAGTGCCTTCGTCGCCGTGATAAGGATCGTCCTCGTCGTCGAACATATTCAGCGTGTTGTAGGTCGCGATCGTCAACTGTCCTTCGACCGCAGTCTTCGCCTCGCCAGGAGCAATCGGTTTGGCGAGGTCGGGCATCTCATCGAGAATCTCGATCTGGCTGGGATCGGTGACGATGATTTGCGGGTGGTCTTTGTAGAGGTGAACCCGGCCCTTAATTCGTACAATCTTCCCCTCGTAGAGTTCTTTCAGAGGCTGCGGGAACTTATCCAAATTCCGTTTGAAGATAACGGCCGTAAATTCTGCGGGACGGCTGGCATCAAAATTCAGGAAATTTACCTGTCCTGCTGAACTGGTATTGATGACTTTTCCGCAGACGAAGGCCTCTTTCCAGACAACGGCGCGGGCATATTGCCATTCCACTTGCTTTAAGCCCTCTTCGGGATGAATGGCGGGCTCGGAAAAAGCTATATTTGAGTTCAACTGGATTGCCAGTAGACCGATAAGAAAAAGCGTACGCTGCATGTCTAAATACTCCAGAGGGGGCTACCGCCGTTAGATTGGGATTCTTGGATCAGCATAACCATCCTAGCAATTATGCAACTCCGTGCCATGCTGTGGGAATCCGAACCACTAGGACCGATTTTGGGAAGGCACCATGAACCTTCCAGAATCCCCCGTTTCTAATGGATTGATTTACGCCTTCAAAGTGTTTGACTCCATACAATTGGATTGCTGTTATGCAAGTAGAAGTCCTCGACGCTCGAACTCTGACTGAGGCGAAAGCCCTGGCCATTGCCAAGCTGATTGTGAAAGTCTGGCCTAAACCGGATGTGACGGTTTCCATGCGTCAGGAACGAGGCCTCGAGATGATTTGCGACTACAAGGGTCCCACGGAGCAGCGGCCGCGCGCATTCGTTGTCTGGCAGGATGAGGCGGCGATTGCTCATGCGGCTTTTGTGACTCGCACCGTGAGCACCTCGGCAGGAGAAATGACGATTGCCGGCCTGGCACGAGTATGTACCGATCCCGATTCTCGCGGGATGGGACTGGGGCCGATGGTTGTGAGACCTGTATTCGACCTTGTTGATGCCGGTGCTTTTCCATTCTCACTCTTCCAAACTAGCCGCGAAGTACAACCTTTCTACGAACGCCTCGGATGCTGCGAGATCATCAACCCGATCGTCAATTCACTAGGAGCGGGCGAGGAGACATCGCCCTTTAAAGACGCAGTTGCCATGCGCTATCCCAGCAAAGGCCACTGGCCAGAGGGAGAAATCGATCTACGCGGGCCTGGGTATTAATTGCAATGACTAAGCATTCGGTTGATTGGCATCGCGGAGCCGCGATCGAAGTCGGCTCAGCATTGGCCCAACGCTATTGGTGGGCATTCCCACAGTGCGGCTAATCTCTTGGTATGTCTTACCTTCTAGATGGAATAGTCGCACGACCTGCGCTTCGTCGCCTTCGAGTTGGTTGAGCAACCGCTCGACTTCTTCGCGATTCGTAATGCGTTGCTCGTGACCCGAGTTTTCGGCCAAAGCAGTTGGAGCCACCGCTCCCAGAGGCGTTGCCGATCGGCTTTGCAGCATTTTGCGAACCACCACCCGGCGAGAGATCACCGTCAGGTAGGTAGCCAAGCTGCTGTTGCCGCGGAACCGACGAAGCACAGCCATATCATCGGAAATGATAGTTAGCATCACCTCGGCTGCCAGATCTTCGCGATCCGAGGGAGAGAGCAGAATAGACCGGCTTTGAGCGGTATGATTCACAACGTGCATCACCAAGCCCATAAAGCGATCGACAAAGTCTTCCCACGCTCTGGGCTTTCGCTCAAGACAACGCTCGAGCAAAGTTCGGTCGATATCAGATAGCGCCACTTTATGCTGCCTCGGCAGAAGTTGGTGGATTCATTCGATCGCTGCCCCTTGGCAGCGTGCTGATGCTTCTTCCTGAACCAATTACGGCTGAGGCAACGAGCCTAGGGAAGTCCGCATCATACCTACTACGAGCGCTCTATCCCTTTTGCTCACAGAGTTTTCCAACATTTCTATCCACTCCTTAATTCTAAATAGCCGTTACGGCCGGAGCAAGGCGAGCAAGCATTTCTAGGCCCTGTATTCGGTGACCGATTCGGAATATTACGCTTTCGGTCCAAAAAATGAATCTAGCCTGCGTAGCGGGCCATTCTCGGCCCTCACGGGCACGATGGCTTAATCCATAATCGTTAGATTTTCCGCAATCGAATCTGCTTGACATAGGCAACCCCCGAGGCGTATACAAAATACCGTGCTGAAGCATCCAGAGGGTCGAATGTCTTTTCTGGGTAAATACTTGCTTCTGGCGAACCGATACAGGTATCATCCAACCATTGATTCATGCCGCAGTTAGGCAAAGCTCAGTCGCGCTGGACTCTCCACGCGTCGGAATTGCCTTGAAAGAAGGAGACGCAGAAATATGACGCACGTCGTTTGTGAACCTTGCTTCGGATGCAAGTACACCGATTGCGTGGTTGTTTGCCCCGTGGAGTGCTTCTACGAAGGCGAACAAATCCTATACATCCACCCTGACGAATGCATCGACTGCGAAGCCTGCGTTCCTGAATGTCCCGTGGAAGCAATTTTCCACGAAGACAATGTCCCCGAAGAGTGGACAGATTTCACGGCACTCAATGCCGAGATGTCTCCCCAGTTGCCGGTGATCACCGAACGCAAAGAGCCTTTGGCCGATTCATGATACGAGTTGCGAACAACGGGTTGTGAGTTGCGAGTCTAAGAACTTGTATCTCACAACTCGAAACTCGCTACTTTAGATCAACCGACCAGTAAGCCGAGTCGAGAAACGTTTTCCAGCTCGCGTACTTGGGGTTACCAAGTTTTACTGTGAGCATCGGACTGCGCTTTGGCCGAATCGGTTTCTTGATAAGCTTCATGCCTGCTTCTTTTGGCGTTCTGCCACCCTTGCGTACGTTGCACTTTACGCAGGCACAGACCAAGTTTTCCCAACTGGTTCCACCGCCCCGGCAAGTGGGCATCACGTGATCCAAACTTAATTCGCTTGTGGAGAACTTCTTTCCGCAGTATTGGCACATATTCGTATCGCGAGCAAAGATGTTTCGCCGGTTGAGACGAACTCGCTGCTTGGGTAGACGATCGTAATAGAGCAACCGCAGCACACGTGGCACGCAAACTTCGAAGTTTACGCTGCGAATCCAGTCATCGCTGGGCTGTTTGAACTCGGCCTTCAACTCACTTACTTCTCGCCATGAGTTGAAATCATAGTTGCCGTATTGGCCATCTTCGATGTGAATCACTTCAGCCATTTGGTTGATTAGCAAGCCAAAGGCACGGCGAACACCGACCACATGTACCGCCATATATTGACGGTTTAAGACTAAAACGCTTGAGTTTAACGCAGTGGAAGTTGCGGCTGACATCTAGTGAGTCCCCTCGAGTCCCAAATGCATGGTTGCCAAATCCAATAGGCACAAACCAAAGGACGCATTGCAAGGGTTACCCTAGACGCGTCTGTAGACCAAGACGCTTTCCCGTGCTTTGTGATCATACGAACTGAGCACGGAAAAATTCAACTTGGATCTCAGACATTGCCTGGCGGGTAACGGCAATGCGTACCTGCCGACCGAGTCTCGGAGCATTGGCATTTTCACCAGAGCGGGTGAAAACACCACTCCTTCTGTTGCCTGCTCGGCGACTACCTTCATTCTATCTCCGAGTGGAAGACAAAACCAGCTAAGAATTCGCGCAGCAAAGCATTCAATGAAATCCTAAACGTTCGGTTTTAGCAAGAATTAGCGGGATATCTGCATATTTAGGCATTTCTTCAGCCAGACACTTCGAACTTTACGCATTTTACGAGGCGTAACTACTCCATCAATGTTTCGAAAAGTTTGCGAAGAGTTGAAGACTGGCTTTTTGCGTCCGTGGGCATACCGTTTGCTTGCGTCTACTTTGTTTTTTTCTGCGATTCTAAACGAAAGAAATCTCAATAAAGTTTCTCTTGCCCCTGGTTATCGTTTGTCGCTAGGATGAAGAAATGGTGTGGAGGGAATTCATATCATCAGTATGCTGTTTTTTTGATGGTCTTAGGAGTTGTCGTAATGATTCACTACACGTGCGATTCTTGTAAACGTTCCATCGATCCAGAAAGTGAACTTCGATACGTCGTACGGTTAGAAGTGTATGCGTCGCTCGATCCCGCTGAAGAAGAACTCAACGACGACCGCGATCACCTCCAAGAGATCCAAGATATTCTTGAACGGTTAGACGATGCCGAGGACCCGCAGATTTGCGACGATGTCTACCATCATCGCCGTTTCGATTTGTGTGGCGAATGCCGCAAGCGTTACGTTCAAAATCCGCTTGCCCGCTCGTCGGCTCCTCACCTTGACTTTAGTCAGAACTGAATTCATCAAGGCCTCAGTTCTTCTCTATGCCCCGACGCGTTCAATACCGATCGTGGACTCGAGTTGTGTTTGCCATCATTGTGGCGATCACAATCGCTTATCGTGCCTGGCAAGAACGTGAGGCATTCGAACCGCCGACTTTCGATTCCGACTGGCAAGCGCAAAGCGACTTCCAAGCCAAGACGTACCGTGTGCTTCGCGTAGTCGATGGTGATACCCTACTTCTCGAACACGAACGCACGAGAGCCCGGTTACAAGGGATCGATACCCCAGAGACGGTTAAAGATAATACCCCCGTTGAAGCTTGGGGACCCGAGGCAACCCAGTACACCAAACGGTTTGTCCAGGATGCAGGCGGAAAGGTCCGCATCGAAATTGACGGCGAATCAAGTGATCAATATGGCCGCAAGTTGGTATTTGTTTGGCACGGTGCCCGCCTGCTCAACGAAGAGTTAGTACGCGAAGGGCTCGCGAAGGCCAAATTGGGTTACGACTATGGCGAAGCCAAGAAGCAGCGTCTGCGACGAGCCGAGAATGACGCCCAAGCTGCCCGACGCGGTATCTGGAGCCGCTGACTACCGGGAATAGGTGCTAGCCGGTATTCCACCAGGCGGCAGACCTTGGGCAATTGGTTGAGAACTGGATGCTGGAACAGGCGGCGGCGTTACCCGACGCTGAATTAGCGGGGGATCTTGCTGCTGCGGTGTTACCGCAATCTGAGAAGCGAATGGATCCACCTGCGGGGCAAGCCCCACAAAGTCGGGCGACGCCCAGGTCGAGCGATCTTTGCTAGCCGCCGTACTGATAGGAGCTACGCCGCCGGGTGGTGCGGAACCCAAGTCGATTTGCTGCACTCCGCTCATCGCTGGCAAACTCCACAATTGAGGGCTTGCGCCGAGCTGATTGATAGCGACGGTACCTACGTCGATAGTGAGCGACATCTGCATTGCCGGCAATCGCAGATCAATTTCCTGTGGCAATGATGCCCCAATCTCCGGATAGTAGCGGTGCGAACGAGCGATCGCGCTCGCCAACAGCGCACCCGTGGGAGCGTAGATGTGCTGCTCCAACACCCACGCCCGACGGGCATCAACCACTGTATTCTTTGTCATCGTGCCACCACGAGATTGCACCACTGAGCGAATCTCAATCGTGCCATTGCTGTGTGGGACGGGTCCCTCGTGATGATCGGTCGGCGAAAACTGCATCATGCCCAATGCATCGAGCAACCACTGCGGCTCGACTGGCATCAGCTGTTGGGCCGCGCTACCTACAAATTGATCGTGGCGTGAGAAGTACAATGCCGGCGGTTCGTTTCGTTTTACCCAAAACCAAAACAATTCGTCGTTGCTACCCAAATCCATTTCTTCGCCGGTAATCGCCGTGCTGGCACGCATCCGAACACGCCCGGGACGCTGAGCCGCAATATTTCCCCGCAGCAAAGGTATGCCCGGAATGCCTGGAATAGTGATCGATGCATCGTTCGACTGGTAGCTGACGATTCGGGAGGAGTTTTGATTCACCGCAGCAATCACCTGGTCTAACGACGATCCTGTAAGCAGCACCTCTGGAGCGGGCGGGCCTAATTGGGCGGCGAAGGGATTGCGAAATGATCTGGAACAAGTTGCCCCCGAACCACAAAACACCACCAGCAGCAACAACACATTGAGTGTTGCCGTGGTGAGTCTTCGGGTTGGTGGAGCGTTCTTCATCATTCGTTTGTCAAGATTCACTGGTGAGACTAGCCTTAGCTCGCCACCGCCTTGGTCTCGGTTTCAGCGTCGCTATACAACAGCTCAGCCATCCGTTGCTGCAGCGGTTCAATCTCTTCCGTCTCTAGCGGTGTAACAATCAGCTCACAATTCTCATTCTTACGCGGACAAAATAGCGTTAGCACCTCGTGGCCTTCCTCGTTGCAGTAGGCATCGTCGCGACGCAAGATCCGCTTTCGGAGTAACAGTAGCCCAAGCAGGTAACGGAACGCCTCGTCTTCGGTTCGCTCGGCAAGTGTCGCAAACAAACTAAGCATCACCTCGGTTGGCGCCAGCTTAGGTTTGCTATCGCCAGCGGTGGGAATGCGCGAGCGCCACCAACCTACGCAATCTTCCGGCTCGCCTTCCCATGCTTCTGAACTGTAATCAGCCCGCACCAATTCATCGCCAACTTCGGTAAGTACTGAGAAGTAAGAGTCACCCGGTTGCAGCTCGCGCTCTGTTTTCGCGCAATGGCGGCTACAACTGCGCAACTCAAAATCGAGTAACATGGCTAGCCGCTTTCTAGGACGAGAATTCTCAAAAAAAGTCGGCCAAGAATAGCGAAATGCTCCATCAGCAGCAAGACACGCGGTGGTGAATGCTAGCAGCCGCCTGACTCAGGCTACCGCCTGCGAGGCAGCCACCCTTACTGAGCCCGAAAGAATCGGGCATTCGTGCCCTCCGAGCCAATCAAAAACTGCACCTTGCGACCGCAGCGGGGGCAATTGCCGGCATAAGCGGTTCCCTCGCGATTGGGGTAGATACGTCGATAGATATCGCAGCACTCAAAATGTACGCCGATGAATTTCCCACCTGCCGCTTTATCGTGGTCCGTGTGGGCTGAATTGCGACGAGAACCATCGCCACTGGAGAGATCAAGATGTTGGCCTTTGTCGCTCATATGTCACCCAGTTGATCATTGGCTATTTGCGACTCCACTCAGCAAGAAATATTACCGAGTTTGCAGCCACGCTCAAAGTGCGATTCCCTAGCCCTTCGCCCCATATTCTCTCCCTACCTGACGCATTGGCCAAAACTCCCTGGCTCCGGTAAACTACGGTCTTCGCATAAACTGTCGCTCAAAACCGCAAACAAAACCTATGTTCGAATCTCTCCAAGATGGTCTAACCGGCGCACTGAAAGGCTTGCGGGGCAAGGGCAAGCTCTCCGAATCCAACATGCGCGATGGCCTCAAGCTGGTCGAAAAATCGCTGCTCGAAGCTGATGTCAGCTTTGCCGTCACCCGCGAATTCATGAGTCGGGTCACAGAACAAGCCGTTGGCGAAAAAGTGCTCAAAGCTCTTGACCCTAGCGAGCAGGTCGTCGGCATCGTTTATCAGGAGTTGGTCAACCTGATGGGTCCGGTGGACCACTCACTTCACCTACTGGGTGCCAACGACGTTACCGTGCTAATGATGTGCGGATTGCAAGGCTCAGGAAAAACCACCAGCTGTGGCAAGCTGGGACGCATGCTGAAAGAGAACGGTCGCAAGCCAATGTTTGTCGCTGCGGACTTGCAGCGTCCCGCGGCTATCGACCAGTTGCACGTGTTGGGCGAGCAACTTGATATTCCCGTCTATTCAGATCGTCAGGAAAAAAACCCTGTCACGGTATGCAATGCTGCCGTCAAGGAAGCTAAGAAGGCCGGGGCCAATGTCTTGATTCTGGACACTGCCGGCCGATTGCATGTCGACGACGAGTTGATGAAGCAGCTTGAGAATATCGATCGCAAATGTAACCCCCAGCAAGTCTACCTGGTCGTCGATGGTATGACCGGTCAAGACGCGGTTAACAGTGCCAAGGCGTTTAACGAGTCGCTTGAGCTTGATGGCGTGATCATGACCAAGCTCGACGGTGATGCCCGCGGCGGTGCCGCACTTTCGGTCAAGCAAGTTACCGGAGTTCCGATTAAGTTCGTCGGCACCGGCGAGCACCTCGACGCGCTCGAAGAGTTCCATCCCGACCGAATGGCAGGCCGAATTCTCGGTCAGGGCGATATCCTCTCGCTGGTGGAAAAAGCGCAGCGCGAGTTCGACGAAGATGAGATGAAGGCCCAAGAAGAGCGGATGCGGAAGGGCGAGTTTACTCTCGACGACTTCAAGAAACAGCTTTCCCAGATCAAAAAGCTCGGCCCCATGCAAAAAGTGATGGGCATGATCCCAGGCATGAGCAACATGACCGAGGCCCTGGACGATGTGGATCCAGAGCAGGACATGAAACGTTTATTCGGCATCATCGACTCGATGACTGCCGACGAACGTCGCAATCCAACCAAAGTGATCGACCAAAGTCGCCGCCGCCGCATTGCCGCCGGTTCGGGCGTCGAGCCACACGAAGTCAACGACCTGGTGAAGCAGTTCGATGCGATGTCGCAAATGATGACTGCCATGGCCGGCAAGGGGATGCGTGAGCGGATGAAGATGGTCCGCGAAATGCAGGCCACCATGAGCAACCCCAATGGCCAGCTCACGAAGAAAAAGCAAAATACCGGCAAGCGACTCAGTCCGAAGGAAAAGGCAAAGCTTAAGAAAGAACGCGATCGTGAATTGAGGCGTCGTAAACGCGAGAAGCGCAGGAAATAGACGACAGTCGCCGGCAGGCTGCGGAAGTGTGCAAGGAGCTATAGCCAAAGATTCGCGTTTATCTTGATATCGCCACTCGCCCACACTCAAGTGACGGGCTTCTCTCGGAAAAATAACATCTTCGCAATTCTTCATGAAGATTATTCCCCTAGCACATGCTCATTTCGGTCGGCGTGACAAATTAGCGAAAATCTGCTAGAATAATAAGAACTTCTTGCGAAGCAGCCCTAAACGCTGCAGCTTCGCCAATCGGGGCACCCTTCTAAAAACCCTCGACTGAATCAACTGAAAGCCCAACGAAAGGAATAGCGGGTTATGAGTTCTAGTGCCAACACAACAACTAATCATGAAGTGATTCGATTGTGGACTGAAGATCGCGGTGGAGTTCCAGCGAGTGTCAGCTCGACCACCGAAGGCGATGATGTCGGTCTGCTGCGAATTTTCTTCCCTGGCCAAGGCAGCGGCGACCAGCTGGATGAGATCTCGTGGGAAGACTTCTTTGGGAAGTTTGAGGAGGCGAAACTTGCCTTCATCTACGACGTTCACACCGCCGAGGGTAGCCTCAGCCGCTTTAGCAAGTTCGTCCAGCGTTAGATGCCATTCAGTTGCCCCAAGGGCAGATCGACCCAGGCCTCACCGCAAATTTGACAGTAGGTCGCTGGGCATGGGTGATTTGGCAACAATCCACCTGTTTTTTTGGCATTTCCCTGCCCTCTGCCCCCTTGCCTCTCCACCCCCAGTTCTGGCATGATAGTGGGTTTGCATTACAGGCTTGTGCGCCCAATAGGCGGACGGCTAGATAGCTTGAAGCCAGATAGTTCTAGGAGTCAAATACGTGTCAGTCAGAATTCGCATGAAACGAATGGGCCGAACCCATCGTCCCTATTACCGCATTTGTGCCGTCGACAAGCGTGCACCCCGTGACGGCCGTGTGCTAGAAGAACTTGGCACGTATGACACGAGCGTTGCCGACACCGACGCTCGTGCTGTTCTCAAAACTGATCGCATTGATTACTGGTTAGGCGTTGGTGCCCAACCGAGCGACAAGTGTGCTGTGTTGATTAAGAAATATGGCACCGGAGGCACCCACAAATCTCAGCAAGAAGCAGCACTAGAAAAGCTAGCCCAACCGAGAGTCGTGCCCGATCCGGGGGCTCCCGCTTCGCTGCCGAAGAAAGAAGAAGAGTCGAAGCCGGAAGAAGCCAAGGCGGCGGAAGCAGATGCTTCGGCAACTGAATCTGCTCCGGCGGATGGAGCAAAGACTGAAGAGCCCAAATCCGAGGAGCCCAAATCTGAGGAAACCGTCGAAGAAACTTTGTACAAAGAAGAAACGGTCTCTGACGATGCTAAGACTGAAGTTGCCCCATCTGAGACGACGGAAGTTTCAGAGGTAGTCGAATCCGCTGGAGACGAAACACCTAAGGAGGATGCCGCCGGCTAGGAGGGTCTGTTCTAAGAAACATGCGATTCGACGTCCTGACCCTGTTTCCAGAGATCTTCTCTGGGTACATGACCCAAAGCCTGCTGAATCTTGCCATCGAGCGATCGCTGGTAGACATCCACTTACACAATATTCGCGACTATAGTCGCGACAAACACAAATGTGTCGACGATCGCCCTTTCGGCGGCGGGCCGGGAATGGTCATTAAGCCGGAACCGGTTGTTGAAGCAGTTGAAGCCATACAACCACAGGCCGACAAACCGGGACGCGTTGTCCTGCTGTCGCCTCAAGGAAAGAAGTTAACTCAACCATTAGTCGAAGAACTCGCCAAGCATTCCCGCCTGCTTTTGCTCTGCGGACGCTACGAGGGATTCGACCAGCGGGTGAGCGATATTCTCCAACCGGAAGAGATCTCCGTTGGAGACTTTGTGCTCAACGGAGGCGAAGTTGCCGCCATGGTCACGATCGACGCCGTAATTCGGCTAGTGCCTGGTGTGCTGGGAGACGAGCAGAGCAACCGGCTCGATTCGTTTTCCACCGGCAATCGGTTGCTGGAGCATGCCCAGTACACTCGACCAAGAGAGTATCGGGGCCACGAAGTTCCAGAAGTATTGATGAGCGGCGACCACCAGGCGGTTGCCAAGTGGCGGGATACGAACAGCCTGGAACGAACCAAACAACGGCGGGCCGATTTGTTGCCCGAGGAATAATCGATACGCAGAGTATTGTGCAAACAAGGAAATAGCCATGAGCCAAGAGATCCTGAAAAAAGTTGAACAAGCTTCGATGAAAGAAAAGCCGTTGGATTTCGATATCGGTGACTCAGTCGACGTACACACTAAGATCTTGGAAGGCGACAAAGAGAGAATTCAGGTCTTCTCCGGCGTAATTATCGCCCGCAATGGCTCAGGCACTCGCGAAATGTTCACAGTTCGTCGCATCGTGGCAGGGCAGGGTGTTGAGCGGAAGTTCCCCGTCAATTCGCCACGTGTCGCCAAGATCGAGGTCAAACGCAGCGCCGATGTGCGTCGAGCTAAGCTGTACTACCTCCGCGAGCGTAGTGGCAAAGCCGTGCGGCTCAAGGAACGACGCCGCGACGTCAAAGCCAACGCCTAAGACTCATTGCGAAGTGAAGGATTCACTCTACGCAGGGGATCCAATGTCTATTCGCACGTGGCTCGCAACGCGATTCTCTCCGTCGACGCTTGGCGAGCAGGGCGAACAAGCTGCAGCCAAAATGCTACGGCGATTAGGATATAAGATCGTCACCACTCGTCATCGCCTGCGCTATGGCGAGATTGACATCATCGCCATCGATGGAACTACGGTAGTCTTCGTCGAAGTAAAAACTCGGCGTACGGAACGGGTAGGGGAAGGGGCCGCGGCAGTCGACACGGCCCGACAAAACCGGATGACGCGTGCGGCTTTGGCATTCCTCAAATCTCACGGCCTGCTGGAATATTCCAGCCGTTTCGACGTTGTCGAGGTGCTCTGGCCTACAAATTCCAAGCACCCAGAATTGCGGCACCTCCAAAACGCCTTCCCCGCCGCTGGCCGCGGCCAGATGTACAACTAACCAAATGCCGGCCCTCCGCGCAGTCGTCAAACTGCGGTAGAATGGATGGGTTGGGTAGCAAGCGGTTGCTACTCGTAGGTGACAGGCATCAGGGATTTACTCGCTTCACCGTAAGCGGACCGCGGCAAGTTCGGTCGCGGAGCAGCCAGGAAGGTATTTTGCATTATGGCCAAGCATATATTCGTTACCGGTGGCGTTGTCAGCTCTCTCGGCAAGGGTCTCACCAGTGCCTCGATTGGCATGCTGCTCGAGCGACGCGGTCTAACCGTGCGGATGCAAAAACTTGATCCTTATATCAATGTCGATCCCGGCACAATGAGTCCTTATCAGCACGGCGAAGTTTACGTGCTGGACGACGGCAGCGAGACCGATCTCGATCTGGGCCATTACGAACGCTTTACCAATTCCGAACTGACACGCGATTCAAACTACACAACTGGCCAAATCTATCAGTCGGTGATCAACAAAGAACGCCGAGGCGAATTTCTGGGCAAGACCGTGCAGGTCATTCCTCATGTCACTAATGAAATCAAATCAGTAATCAAGAAAGTTGGCGAAAACGACGTTGATGTCGTTATCACCGAAATAGGGGGTACGGTCGGTGACATCGAGAGCTTGCCCTACCTAGAAGCCATTCGGCAGTTCGCTCTCGACGTAGGCAAAGAAAACTGCCTGTATATTCATCTCACACTGGTGCCCTACTTGAAGGCGGCACGCGAGCTGAAGACCAAACCAACCCAACACTCCGTGGGTCAGCTCCGCGAGATCGGTATCCAACCCGACATCTTGATTTGTCGAACTGAACAACCGATTAGCCGGGAAGAGTGCGAGAAGATTGCCTTGTTCTGCAACATCTCTGAAGAGGCCGTCATAGAAGAACGTGACAAGGACTTTTCGATTTACGAGGTACCATTGAGTCTGGTTGATAATAAACTGGACTCTCTCATTTGTCGCAAACTTGGGGTATCTACGCCCGAGCCAGACATCAACGATTGGCGTGATCTACTGCAGCGGCTCCGCAATCCCGAACACGAAGTGAGCATAGCAGTCGTGGGAAAGTATGCCGACCACAGAGATGCCTACAAATCAATCTACGAGTCACTCGACCATGCAGGTATGGCAAACGCTGCTCAGATTCGCATCGGCCGGATTCGCAGTGAAGACGTCGAGGCCGAGGGTCCCGAGCGTTTACTATCCGGCTACGACGGCATTCTTGTGCCAGGTGGGTTTGGTGAACGGGGTATCGAAGGCAAGGTAGCCGCGATCCGCTACGCCCGCGAAAAGAAGATTCCATTCTTTGGCATTTGCCTAGGATTGCAGTGCGCAGTAGTAGAATTTGCACGCAATGTCTGTGGTCTCGAAGATGCTCATTCAACCGAATTTGACAAGGACTCGCAACACCCGGTGATTTGTCTGCTGGATGATCAGCGAGCGATTACAGACAAAGGCGGCACTATGCGATTGGGTGCGCAGCCTGCCAAGTTGACTCCGGGGAGCCACTCAGCAGAGTGCTATGGCACGGAGGAAATCGAAGAACGCCATCGTCATCGCTACGAATTCAACAATCGCTATCGGCAACAGTTCGAAGCTAATGGCCTATTAATTGCTGGCACCAGCCCTGACGATGCCTTGGTGGAAATCGTCGAAATCCCAGAGCAACCTTGGTTTGTTGCTGTGCAGTATCACCCAGAATTTAAGTCGAAGCCAACTGCTTCGCATCCATTATTCACAGGTTTTGTCGAGGCCACTGTCAAACACCGAGCGGAGCGCAATGAGCGTACCTCCGGGAAGTCGGCAGATGCCTCTCTGGAACAGACTTCGCAACAGGCGGCCGAAGAATCGGCCTAAGTTAATAACAATTGACATTGATAGGGTAAAACCATGAGCGAAGAGAAGAAGATCATCATCGACGAAGACTGGAAGACCAGTGTTCAGGCAGAAAAAGAGGCTCTAGCAGAAGAAGGCAAGTCGGAGCCTGTCGAAGAGTCGGCAGCGGGCGGAGCTCAGCCCCAAATGCCCCCAGCGTCTCTGGAGATGCTGCTCACGTCACTGGCCACCGAAGCAATGATGTCGATGGGACAAATACCCCAATACGGCACCGAGAAACTAGAAATCAATATCGCACAGGCCCGCTATGCGATCGATATGATTGAAGTTCTACAGGAAAAGACTAAGGGCAATCTCTCGTCTGACGAAGATACTGGCCTCACCAACTTGCTTCACCAGCTTCGCATGGCATTTGTCCAAGCCCAGGCTGCCGCCCCACCGCAGAGCTGACTTACGGCTTTCAATCTTTACTCACCCTGCTCCCTCAAATCTTAACCTATAAAAAAACAACGCCATGCCCGGCAGGTCCTGACTTGGCCTGCATGGATCAACAGTCCATCCAAAATATGACTTGCATCCCGCACCGGGTGACAAACGGACGGGGTAGTGGACTATTAATGCCAACCGGGCATGACGTGTCTTGTTTCCGTACTAATCTGTGCTTCCTGCGTAGGGTGACCTATTGGTAGGTGGGGACTTATCAATCGGCTAACTGATCGAATAACTCTCTGAATTGGGGCATCTGATCACCAATATGCTCGCTCCAGCGGCGTGGATGCCAAAGCTCGACACAAATCGCAGCTCCTACAACCAACAATTCCCCTCCTGCTTCGACCTCTAAGAAGTCGCGAAAACTGTCTGGTACAACCAAGCGGCCTCGTCCAGCAATCGGCACGGTGCGATGTCGAGTTGACAATAAGCGACCCAACTTCTGAACTTGATCGATCCGATTGGTGAGTCGACCGCTGCGAATCTTGCCAGCTACTAACGACACTCCGTCGGCCATGGATTCGTCCCAACTCTGAGCGTTCCAGACGCTGACGCAACCGGGACGCTCCTTCGCCAAAACGCAAGTTGCCGATTCACCTGCCAAGCCTTCCGACCACTCGGGCGGAAGAGATAGGCGAAACCGATCATCGAGCGAACGAGCCCATTCCCCCAGGAACAGCCCTTCGCCCACTAGCGTGGCATCATTGGTCATGTATTTCTTTGGGCCTGTAGGCCGAACTGTGCAACAACCCCTCCGTGGCACTATTGGGTTATTAACCCACTAATTTATCTATTTTTCTATCTAAATGGGCCTATTTCCCATGTGTGTAAGCATTCTAACGAATCAGCCCGCTTCTGCAAGTAGCCCGAACAGAAAAATGGGCCAGATTCCCACAGCCTCAAATTCGCTGGCGATAGAAAAATCCGAAGATTCAGATCGCTTCCAGCACAACTCAAATTCGTGAGCTAGATTTTAGATAGGCGTGTTCCTAGACACCCTCGACTCATCTCCGCTTTTCAGCCCTTCGGAGCCATCAAGATGACTGACACAATCAGCCCGGAACTTCTTGCTGAACTGAATGAAGACCTCCGACCACTACAGAAACGAGACGTGCTTTGGGCCGTTAGCATTATTCTCGGCCTATCGATGGCCCCAGCCGTGGCGGACATCTATGCCGTTTACTTCACGTAATCCCAAGTCAACCGTCTATTCGCCGCCGAGAGTCTTCTTGCGACGCAAGAGATGATGATAGTGTTGCGCGAATCGATGCGATTCGTCTCGCACGTATTGTAATAGCCGAAGAGCAAAAGATTGCCGTGTTAGCCGCAATGGTTCTTTGCGTCCGTTCACGTAAATGAGCTCTTCCTTCTTCGCTAGCGAGAGAACCAACGGCGGTTCGATGTCGAGCGCTTCGAACGCACGCACTGCTCTTCCCAACTGCCCTTTACCACCGTCGATGAGCAAGATATCGGGAAAGACTTCCGACTCCTCCTGAAGTCTGGCAAATCGCCGCGAGACGACTTCCTGCATGCTGGCATAATCGTCGATTCCTTCCACCTCGCGGATACGATAGCGACGGTAGCCGGGCTTGAAGGGCATACCATCGATGAATTGCACCAGGCTTGCCACTGTCTCTTCTCCCGCCAGATGGGCGATATCCATGCCTTCGATGGTCCGGGGCTGAGTCTCAAGCTGTAATACTTTTCGAAGTCCAGCCAAGCCCTTCTTGGGATCCATATAAAACACTTCTGGCTGATCGTGTTTTTCCAAGTCGCCCCGGTCGTCGAGGGACTCGAGCATTGCTATTTCATCGCGCAATCGTGCCGCCTGCTCGTAACGCCTGGCCTCAGCGGCCTCCTGCATTTCGGACCGCATTTCTTTGAGCAGCGATTTCCGGTTGCCCTCTAAGAACTTCTTGAGTCGGGCAATATCTTTTCGGTACTCTTCCTTGGAGATGCGTAAGTTGCACGGCGCCGTACACTGCCGAATCGATGCTAACAGGCACGGGCGAAACCATCGCCAGCGCTCGTCGTCTTCAGCAATATCAAGCGAGCAAGTGCGAAACTGAAAAACTCGCTGCAGCACCTGGAGAGCCCCCCGCAAGCTGCCGACGTTGCTGAAAGGACCATAGAGCTTCACGCCGCTCGTTCGAGGCTCGCGGGTGATTTCGACTCTGGGGAATTCTTCGTGCGTTGTGATCTGCAAGTAGGGAAACGTTTTGTCATCACGCAGCTCGCGATTGAACTTAGGCTGAATATCTTTGACAAGCCTCGCTTCCATCAGCAAGGCATCGACTTCGCTCTCCGCTTCCAAAAAATCGACGTCGTAGGCTTCTCGTACAAGTCGCGCGGTTCGCTGATCCTCGAAGGCCGCCTGCAGGAAGTAACTGCCTACGCGTGCTCTTAGATTCTTAGCCTTCCCCACATATAGCACCCGTCCAGACTGATCTTGGAACAGATACACCCCCGGAGTATTCGGGAACTTAGCTTTGACCTTGTCGCTAGCACGCAGGAAAAAGTCGGCCTGCGTTTTGGGAGGCTCTGGCTGGGGGCTGTCTGATTGTGCGGGAGTTTCTGCCATGACGAGGTAATCGTAGGCCGCCTCACCGACTCTGGAAAGGGACAAACTACGAAGACACGAAGAACACGATGCACACACGAAGCAAAAAGGTGGGACAAGATCTTGCTAGGAGGATTTCAGTGTTGGCGTTCTGCTGCCCCGTGTATATTTCGCAGTGTCTTGGCAGACACCGCCAACCAAGTGGCGGGACGTAGATGTTAGAAGTGCTCTAAACCTGGCCACCCACTAACATTTTCATTCTATCATTTCGAAATCCTGTACCGCTCTCCGTGCCCTCCGTGGCTCCGTGGTAAGTTACACACCGGCGAATGCTCGCAAGTCGGCTTCCATCTTGTCTAATCGTTCAGAAAGTTTGTCTTTCGCCAGGGCAATACTTGAGAGCTGCTCCGGCGGTTCGTAGGTGAACATGTACAGCTTGATCTTGGGTTCGGTGCCGCTGGGTCTTACGGCAACATAGTTGCCATCCTCTTCCAAATCGATAATCACTAGGTCGCCATGCGGACGTTCCAGGGGCTTTGTCGATCCGTCTGGGTACAGGGTCAAGTTTTGCTTGTAATCGCGTATTTGCTTGATGCCTGCTCCGGCGACTTCTTTGGGAGGGTCGCTGCGGAACTGGGCCATCACCTCTTTCATCCGCTGCATGCCTTCGCTACCGGGCATTTGCACAGAGACTGTCCGTTCCTGATGTACACCATGTTGCCAGAAGAGAGCTTCCAGTTTTTCGTGGAGCGTTTGTCCGTCGGCTTTCAGTTTGGCGGCAAGTTCGCAAAGTAATAGGGCAGCTACCGCGCCGTCTTTATCGCGAACATGCTGGCCGGCCATGTAACCGTACGATTCTTCGGTGCCGTACAGAAACTGGTCGGCACCTTGGTCGTCAATTACTCCTGCAATCCATTTGAACCCCACCAGATTATCGCCAAAGTAGCGGATGCCATAACTCTCGCAAATTCGGGAGGTAAGTGCCGTGGTGACGAGTGTGGAAACGATAAAGTTTTCGGGGGAAAGACTTCCCTGTTTCTGACGTGTTTCACACACATAGTCAGCCAACAGCGCTCCGATTTGATTGCCGGTAAGGATCTCCCAGGGAGCATCGTCCGCTTGGGTCAGCGGAGCCGAGCAGCCGATGCGATCGCAATCGGGATCACTCGCCACAGCCAGATCCGCACCGACCATACTGGCGTGGGCAACGATTGACTCGAATACTTCGGGGTTCTCTGGGTTCGAAACGTTTCCCGGTACGTTCGGAAAGTCGCCATCGGGCTTCTCGTGCGGTCCAAAAACTTCTACGTCTTCAAAGCCCGCCTTATCCAACACTGGGACGACCGCAGTGGCTCCCACGCCGTGCAGAGGTGAATAGATGACCTTCAACTCGCGAGGGCCCGGCGACGATTGCTCCAACACGGCCTCGATAAAGGCGGGGTCGACTTCCTCTTGGCAAATCTCAATGCGGCCATCGGCCAGCGCTTCGTCGAAGGGCACGCGTTCGATATTCTCCACCGACATGACGCGATCGATCACACCCTTGTCGTGGGGAGGCAAAAGTTGTCCGCCGGTCGACCAATAAGCTTTTACCGCATTATCGCTGGGAGGATTATGACTGGCCGTCACCATGATTCCACAGGAACAATTCTTGAATCGCACCGCATAAGACAACTCAGGTGTACTGCGATGTCCCTGCAGATAATAGACTTTGAACCCCGCGGCAACCATTACTTCGGAGCATAGCTTGGCAAAATGTTCGCTACGATGACGAGTATCGTAAGCGATTGCACAAGCCAATGTGCCACCCTCGTTATTGGCCTTCACATAGTCGGCCATCCCCTGGGCGCTCTCGCCAATCGTCCGGTCGTTGATTGCATTGGAACCAATCGGGTACATCCGCCCACGGCGTCCGCCCGTCCCGAACGGAATGATCGTCCAAAAAGCGTCGTCCAGTGCTTGCCACTTTTCCTCCGCAACATGCTCGGCCACCTGGTCGGCATAGTCGGCGTACCGAGGTTCATTGAGCCAATTCTTGATGTTTTCAACAGCCGACTCAGAAATTTTCCCGTTTGCGGCAGCTTGTTCGACCTGAGCGATTACATTCTCGTTAGACATTCTCAACTCGCATGACTTTTCGTGAGATTTACCCTTCTATACATGCCAACCTACACGAAGCTGGAGCGGTATTCTAGGGTATCATGTTTGGCTGTTGTCTTCGTAATACCAGGGATAGATAATGGCAGCTATGCGAATCTTCTTGCGATCCTTCTGTCTAGTTTTGAGCCTAATCTCGGTCGTCAATCCTCAGGCCGAAGGCGTAGAATCGAAACGTGCGAAGCCACCGGAATTTGGCGAGGAGCAGACGTCCGTCTTCTTCGAAGATGCTCGACAGCACCTGGTGGGAGAACGGCCCACTGAGAAGGCCGAACGCGAACAAGCGAAGGATCAAACGGACGCAAAGAATCAAGGCGACGAGCGCTGGGCCGATCTGGTCGAAGCCGACACACTCACATCTGAGGTGAAGAAGATCGCCAATCGCCTGAATATTGCCCTGCGTCGGGCTGGGCCATTCAAGAGTGGTGGCAACGTCGAATGCCGTCAGGATTTCTCCATGTTGGCTACCTTGTTTCGGGTGATTGCCGAGCACGAGCGCGAACCGCGCTGGCAATCGAGTGCCGCCGCGATGCACCAGCTTTGCTATGAAGCCGCCCAGGCGTGCCGCGAACCCACTACCGAGAGTTTCAAGTCGGCAGGCGAAGCACATCAGGTGCTCGCTGATCTACTCCGTGGCACCACGCCACCGGAAGTAGCAGCGACGCCTCCTCAACTCGTTGAGCAAACCTCACTCATGCAGCGGATGGAGACCGCCGTCGAAACGAACATCTCGCCGGCCCTTGCCGACAAACGCACCTTCCGGCGTAATGCCGATACCATCAGCCATGAAGCACAATTGCTAGCCATGCTGGCTCGAGTGATTCAGCATCCGGACTACGACTTCGGCGAAGACGAAGAGTTTCTCAGCATGGCTGAAGACTTACGCAAGGCATCGCAGGCAATCACAAAGGCGGTTCGCCAGGAAGATTACGAAGCCACCCGCGGTGCAACGGGGCGGGCAACGCAGTCGTGTAGTGCTTGCCATGAAGGGTATCGGGGGTAATTTCTTACCGACATGGGTGGACTTCGATAGCGGCTTAACCGCAAGCGTTACTCGTCGTGGGTGCGGTGAATCTTCTTGTTCGGCACCGCCAACATCATCAATTTCCTCCGGTTTCTTCTGTTCACAATAGAAACCGCAGGAAGCTCTAAGCTCATGCCACCAATAGACTTAGTGAAATAGCCCAATCATCCACTCGGAAAATCGACTTTTTTCTCGGTCAGCAGCGAACCCAGCTGCCGAAATCACTGTCATAGGGGCGTCGGGCAGGAGAATCCCGGTCTAGCTGTTGATTATTCGCTTGACCGACGGTTCATAGGTTGCCAGACTTCAAATAGGAGTGGGCTCGCGTCGAGCCTGCATTAGTACGTTCTCTCTTTCAGCGCAAACGCGCAACGAGGGCCATCATGCGTTTTCAACAATCGAACATCAGCGCCATTAGCAACTGCATTGCTAACCAAGGCATTCAGCTGGTCGTCCGTGTCGAAGCCGTAGGGTCTCGCGTTGCCTCTTCAGTACACGCGCTGATCTATGGCGTGAGCCATCTCATCAATGAGATGCGCCACTCCATGTGGCATCGACCGTTTACGACATGGACCACGACCGGTCGCACGTCAGCGATGGTCGGCTGTTTCGTCGTCGCGAAACGGCGTCAGCGTCAGCTAGTGCTAAACACACGCTGTCGCACCCTTGCCTGAATCTGGGTGAATTAGGTCTTAGCAACACCTCCCTTTTTCAGCGCGAGCAGCAAGCCACGCGGCCGCTAGCGGTCCATTTGCTTGCGATGTTCTTGCCACCCTATATATTTGCCGACTTGGCACTTTTGTCTGCTAGCCATGCAGCGAATTGCCTATCGGAAAACCTCCGAGAGAACCATGAGCGCTACACTTACTTTCACCGACGAATTGGAAACCACAACTGCAGATTTGGTCAACTTGGCTCAGGAAGGCAACACCGAGGCCTTCGGCGAGTTGGTCCAGCGATTCGAGCGCATGGTGTACGCCGTGTGCAGCCAGCGACTGCGCGACCACTCCGAGGCGCAAGAGGTCTCGCAGGAGGTATTCATCAAGGCATTCCAGAAACTGGAGCAGTTGAAGGAACCGGCTGCCTTCGCTGGTTGGTTGCGGTCGATCGCTGTTCGACAGTCGATCAACCACAGCACCCGACGCCCGCCTTCGATCGCTGTGGAACCCCACACGATCGATCGAGCTGACGTGCGGCACGCTGCTCCTTTGGACAACTTGATGAGTGACGAGCGTTCTTTGCAGTTGCACCAGGGCTTGCGTCGATTGGCTAGCACCGATCGAAACACCTTGGAAGCGTTTTACTTGAAGGGACAATCGATTCTGGAGATGAGCGGAGAATTCGCCGCTCCGGTCGGTACCATCAAGCGACGCCTGCACGTGGCGCGAAAGCGTCTTGCCAAGGAGCTCGAATTTTTGCAGGCCGTCTGAGGATTGGACGGCACTTACTCGACGACCGAGGTCCCATGGGAATCATGGGGCCTCGGCTTTTTTATTGCCGGAACTAGACTTCTGACGGTATTGAATCTCGCCAGCAACGCCAGGCAAGCATCACCCAACCGACGATAAACGAAAGCCCACCCAGCGGCACTACCGCTCCCAGCCAACGGTGGTCGGACGAGAAGATCGCCAAGCCGTAGAGCGAACCGCTGAAGAGCAAGATTCCGAGTAGAAAACAAGCAGCGGTGCCCCATATTGGCATCGAACGAGTTCCTATCAGACCCACGAGGAGAAGTCCCAGCGAGTGGTACATTTGATAACGGACGCCCGTTTCGAACCACGCAAGCCGCTGGCTCAAATCCTCTTCGTAGCCGCTGGCAACGAGAGAATCGTCCAAGCCATGGGCCGCGTAGGCCCCGAGGCCGACAGCCATGGCTGCCGACAAAGCACCGAGTGGGAGTATCGTACGACTGGGAGCATTCATCCCCCAATCGTACCGCGACGACTACTCAATGCCCAGTCGCTCTTCTTCCTCTTCCTGGATAATAATGTGAGGAGTCACCATCATCATCAGGCTCTCCGTCGTACGACCAATGCCGACGTTACGGAACAGACGATCGACGTATGGCACCTTGCTAAGCAGCGGAACGCCAAACTCGTTGCGTTGCTCGCTTAAGCGTTTGATACCACCGAGCAGTACTGTACCTCCGTCGGGGACACTCACCGTCGTACTGACAGAGATGACCTGGAATGTCGGCAACTGAACCGTCGTACCACTGCGGACCACGTTTGTAGAGTCGTCGTTCGTTTCGTCGTTCCCATCGTCGTCTTCATCGGAACTGGCACTGGAGGTGGTTGTCGTCTCTGAGCCTTCAAAAGTGAAGGTGTCGACGTCACCGATTTCGCTGAAGAACGGCACTAATGTCAAACGCACGTACCTACGATCGTCGGATACGACAGCCTGGACGGTCAACATAGTACCCTCTGAGAGCACCACGATTACCGGTTGCTGGGCTGCAGCAAATTCACCGACGACAGGGATCACGCTAATCACAAATGGCATAAAGGCAGTGTCCAAGACTACGGCTTGCTGGCCATTGAAGAGCGTGACCTTAGGTGCACTCAGCACGTTCGATCGACGATCTCCTTGCGAAGCATTGATCAAGAAATACGCTTCGATGTCACTGAGGATTGCGAAACCAAAACTACCCACGTCGGCAGGTGTCCCCAAGGTGGGAGCACTTAGATTG
This sequence comes from Bythopirellula sp., assembly GCA_965216565.1. Lineage (GTDB taxonomy): Bacteria > Planctomycetota > Planctomycetia > Pirellulales > Lacipirellulaceae > Bythopirellula. Next base: position 82,995 of record OZ244170.1, on the reverse strand, counting down.
AATGAGCTATTTCGGAACGGAATGTCAAGGTCGAGCGTGAAATCTCCAATCGCCTCTCCGACGTCAGGATTGCCGGTGATGCCTACTACAGAACTTGGCTCGGAAGGCTCGGTAGGAGATCCGTTAATTCCGATCGAGCCCAGCCCGATTCCCGTTTCATCTTCAATATTGAAATCGAAGTCGATGCCGATGCGTTCAAAGAAATCGTCGTTGAGCTGGATGAATCGCACTTCAATTGTCACCTGCAGATCTTGCAGTCGACGTAGCTGTTCCAGCAGATCGGCGATTTGCTCGTGGACCCGCTGGGTTTGGCTAACGACCAGGCTAAGATTCGTAGGAAACGGCTGAATCTCTCCGTCGCCGGTACCATTTTCCATCCAACTGTCGTGTTCGACGGTCGAAACAATCAGATCAATCAAAGAATCGAAGTCGGCATTGGCTGCACCGCCCAGGCTGCCCGGACCACCAGGCCCGTAATCAACGGAGGTGCCGCCACCGGGAGCTGCAAACTGCTGCGGCAAGACACCACCGGGCATCATACCGTCCCCACCTGCGGGTCCACCTGTGGCCGAAGGTACCATGGCCATGGGAGCCCCATAGTTTCGCACATTTTGGGGCAACGCGGCATAAGCATCGTTGATGAGACCTTGCAAACCTGTATCGGAACTAGGAACAAAGTTGGGAATTGGAATGACCAAGTCGGCAACATTGTAGGTTCTCGTCTTGAGATCTCCGTCTCGCAATTCTTCGCTGGTGATCTTAAGGACTTCGTCTTTGATCATGTAGGTTAGGTGTAAGGGCTCGAGAATCAAATTCAAAGCACTCTCAAGTGAAACTTCCCGCTTGAGGTTCAGTGACACTGGCTCGTCGCTCCGGACCCCTTCTTGGCCTAGCCCAAGTTCGTCGAGGTGAATATTTACTTCTGTTAGTTGAGAAAGCTGTTCGACAACCTCTGCCAGTGGTGTGCCATCGTAGCGAGGCAACACGGGTGTTTTCAGCTTCTCCTGAATCTCCAGTTCACGGGCGGTGCGTCGAGAAGACCTATCGGTAGAGCCTTTGCGGTCTTTCAACTTTGCCCATGTGTTTGCATCGTAGGTAATTGGCTTGTCGCCCTGAAGTGAGGCTTCGGCTGCCGTTTCTCTGTTACCCAGCATGAACCCTGCGAAACCTTCTTCAGATTTTTGGTTAATTTCCTGATTGAGCATTTCGCGGCGAATGAACTTGGCATTGGTCCACATCAACTGAGCAACTGGATTCTCAGGAGCCATTTCGTACGCCCGCTTGGCGACAACTTCCATCTCGGCGTAACGGTGCTCGTCACGTAGTTGATTGTATTGATCGTTGAGTTCCGCCAGACGCTGCTGTACCTGGAGCTTTACCTCCCTAGCACGTTCAATCTCATCCAATACCTCTCGATTGGCGGCATCAAGATCGAGCTCCGCTTTGTTGTCTTTGATAAATCGTTCGGTTTCGGCAACTGTCATGCTGATCCGGCGTTGCAATTGCCGTTTCATTCCTTCATCGAGTTCCGAATCGGCCACTTCCTTGCTGATGTCGTCTAGCAACTTCAAAGCCCCGTCAGGATCTGTGCTGCGGATTTTTGCTGCTTCGGATTGCTGACGGCCCACATCTGCAGACAACTGGCGTGCCAGCACCTTTACATTTGAGTTGGCAGAATTAAGCAACGAGCTCGATCTACCATCGCTAGCCTGAGCACTACCCCGATCGCTCGAAAGCATTTGTAGATGATCGTAGAGACGCTTCTTGGTGAGTGGGTCGAATTGGTCGCCGTACTCAAGGGCCTCTTCAAACAGTTGGAGGGCTTGCTCACGATTGCCAAGACGGAGGGCCTGTTCGGCCTCGGAGAAAATTGCGTAGGGATCTTTAGTTACTAAGGATTCTTCTAATCCGACGGCCGGCAATGGTGTAGGTACATCCTCCAAGGCTGATGCAATATGCGGTATCTGTTCCGAGGGACTCGGCAAGCCAGGAAGGCGCAGGTCGGAACCTGAATTTGAGGCAGCCAATTCAATCGAAGTCGACTCGGCACGTGCCCGTTCAAGGTCAGCAGCAAATCGGGCTGGACTGTCTTCCTGCGGTGCAAAGTGCGACTCAGGGACTTGGAGACGACTTGCCTCGCCAGCGAGCGTTTCCGCCTTGGTCAAGTCACCCGACAACAAAGCCGAGCGTGCTGCTTCCAGCAATACCAAGGTCTGCATTTTGGATTTGGCAAATGCCTGCTTCTGAGGGAGCTCGACCTGAGAGAGCCTGCTGCCACTGCGAACTTTGCTAACCCGCTGCAGCACGTCCTGAGGAGTTGTTTCAGAAATTTCGAATGACGCACCGAGACCAACCGCCTCGTGCGAAACCTGCTCGGCCCGATCGAGATCGCCATGCTCAATCAACACGCCAGCCTGTGCGACCAGGAATTTCGCGTAAGCGTGACGCCAACTTGCTGACTCGTCCCGCGTTGACTTCAAGACCTTGAAGTCGCGAATCGATTGGGCAACACGTTCAGGTGAATCAGACGAGGTATCGAGTACAGCACCCGTCTGCTTGGCTTGGCCAAGAAAGTGTTCTGCTTGTTCGGCATCTCCAACCACGAGGGCTCGTCGAGCCGATAGTAAATGGGCCGTTGCTTGCTTATTACGATTGTTGGTGCCTTCTACGCCTGGCACGTTCACATTTGTCACGTTACCAGCGGAATTGGCCGCGGATTTGTAGCGGTTACCTAGGAAGGGATCTTTGAAACTGTCACTCCCAGTTGCAAATTTGTTAATAATTGTCTGGGCATTCTTGCTCTCGGTCGGAGCACTAGCCTTGCCCTGGGAACCCTTGGCGAGCAGCTTCTCCAAGTCGCGTCTTACGCGAGCAGGAGTATCACCAAAGTGCAGCACAGGGTAGCTAACTTTCGCGGATTCCGCGCGCTTTAACAGTGTGTCTGCCTGCTGGAGATTACCGGACGCCATTGCTTGACGCACCTGCACCAAGAGGTTGTCCACACTGCGAGAGGCATCTTCGGATTGCGATGCCTTTTCTTCTGCGCCATACGTTACGCTCGCAGGCGAGATTAATCCGATTGCCACTGAAAAGAAGGTTAGTGCTGAAAGATGACTAACGCTCATGCTTAACCGATTCAAGGTTACTCTCCTTTCGAGACATTTGCACACATGGCAATATGTCTCGCGACACATTTTGGTCGCAGGAATCATTGCTGACTTATGAATTTGACGAGGCGCGATCGTCCCAGACAGTCCCATGGTAGACGCCCCTAATTACGAATAGCTTCCAAGCTCATCGACAGAACTGCCGCTGAGCGGGGCGTTAAATACTAGTTGAGAGAGACTCGCGTCAAGTGCAGTCGTAAGAAACGACTAGAAAAAATTACTGAGAGGGCACGAAGATCTCTAGAACGCTAGCAATGGCATCGCGCGGATAGTACCAAGACAATTGAGCGCTAGCTGGATTGAATCGCATCAACCGAAGTGTGAGCAAATCAATTCAGCGCGTGATCCAGGTTGGAATTTACTCTTCGCCGCCGAAGAACTCTCCACCAGGTCCACCTCGACCACCAAATCCTCCTTGGAAACCGCCGCCGCGGCCTCCGTCGGCGGTAAGGCCTTCTTTAGCATCTTCAAATTCTTGCACCGGTTCTGCGTCCTCTGACTCGACTCGAACGAATAGACGGCCCGCTGGGTCCATTAACAGAACACTCGCTGGATGAAGAAGATCTCGATTCTTGGTACTCAATTTTTCCCCGCCGCGGATGTCTACCACGGTTACACCAGTGCGGAATTGGAACTTTTCTTTGAGCTCCTCTGGTTGCTCCGAACCGTCGGTGCTGCTGACTTGCGTCCAGATGACGTCCGCTTCATCGAGGGGGTTGAGCACGCTACCTCGGAGGAAACTCTCCTTTTTGGCAAATTCCGCCGGCAAACCGCTGTCAAAAGCTTTCACAAGCATGACGGCTTCTGGTTCGTCGTCGATACTGCTCTGCTTGATGGGTTCTGCTCCAGCCACGTGGACACGTGCTGGCAGGGGTACGCTAGCAATCGGGCTTGGCTCACTCCATTCGGTAAACTGATAGGCCTTACGGCTGGCTACCTTGATTTGTTTGCGACGCTCTAAAACCGTCTGGTCCAGGTACCGCTCGTCAACTTCATCGTTGACGTCTGCCACAGCCAAACGCACGCGATAGCGATAGCGACTGCCTGGCTTGACGGAGTTATCGAAATAGCGGAATAACACGTGCGATGTCTGGCCGTCCCATACAAAATCCGCCACCGAGCCTCGGCCCCTAGACATTCCTCCTCTGCCGCCACGCTCCATGCCTCCGCCCATGAATTCGCCGCCCATCATTTCGCTCATACCTCTCATCGGCATGCCCCGTGGCATTCCGCGAGCGCCGCCGCGTCCACCGCGTGTGCTGCGTCGTCCCGTTCGGCCTGTCATTCTACCTGAGCGTTCTCCGAATCCTCCCTCGTCGAAATTGTTGCTGCGTCGTGCAAACATATCAGTTTCATCTGATTCTTCCTCCATGGTGCCTTCTTCGAAGTCTTCAAACCCTTCAGGTTCTTCCTCCTCGATGAGCGGAATCTCTGAATGCGTAACGCGACGGTCCCAATCTCGCAACACTAACGGTGGCAAAGGATGCGTGAGCAGTGGATGCGTATATCGTTGGGAGATCAAATCCGGAGCATCGAATGGATAAGTCGAGATCTCTTTCTCTAGCACTCGGGAATTTACGCGGGCAATGGTTTTCCATTCACCTAGCCCCGTATGGGTAATTTCTGCTCGCTCGACTTCATAGCCCTTGTAAACGGGGACATCGGTGCCAGGATCGTATCCTGAGGCATCTTCCAGGGCGGACTCATACACTTTGGTTTGTTTTTCGATTGGGATTCTACCCACAATGGTGACCCAGGACTCTTCGTTGATTTCCTCAAAGCCCTGGAGGGAAGTCCGAGAATTAGGTGTGACGATTACAGGTCCATCATTGCGGGAGCGTGAGGTTTCACGATCAAATCTTCCTCCGCCTTCCACACCGCCTCGTGGGGAACCACCAAACAGAGAGGAACCTCTTCCTTCGCCGCCTTCTGGGCCCCTACCCCGAGTTTCTCGCTCTAAGGCTGCCTCGGCCTTTTTGGCTTTTTCTTGAGCTTCCTTCATCGCCCGAAGTTGGTTGCTACGAATTACTGACTCTTCCGCGCTGGCCCATAGCCCTGAATCTCCGTAAACCTCTAAATCCTCGACGCTAAGAATGGCAGGATCTTTTCTCAGACTGATGGGATCAAGAACTGGGCGGCTGAGAGGATAATCGAGCGTTGGAAAGTGATCAGCAGGGATGTCGGCCATAGCACCAATACTGACTGGGGCCGCGACTACCTTGTTATTCGGGTCGACCGTGTCCCACGTCGATTTAGTGATCTGCTCATTGGCTCGAGTGGTAAGGCCAACCAGATCTTGGGGTTCTTGATCGTCGCCAAGCTTCTCAACTCCAAGTGCAGACCAGAAGAGCATTCCAGCGCAAACCAATATGGCAAGCATGCCCAGCTTTTCCCCATGAGACAGCAATAAACGTACAATTGCGTTTCCGCTTTTCAATTTAGCCATGGGGAGTGCTCCTTCTTGCTACCGTTTACTGTGAACAAGTCTATCGCAAGTTTGTGGGGTTTGCTGCCTGCTGGTTGTCGAGCTCTTCTTCCTCTTCAAGGCCAGGAAGTGATAAGACACTCTTGTCTGGTTCGTTGTAGATATAAACAACACCCTGAATTTCGACTGTAGCCATATTCGGATTGGGTACCGTCTCCTCCGTGCCGCCAGACATACGAGAAAATTCGCTGCCTCGCCTGCCTCCAAAACTACTTGAACCAGAAGAAAAATTGCCTCCCGATTTTTCGGGGTTGATCTTTACCGACTCGACCTCAATCGGCAACGTGGCATTCGCACATTCAACAAGCAGATCGGGTAGGTGACGCTGGTCCATTTCCAGTTTCATGATGACGGGCAGACGACGGAATTCGGGATCTTCCGGTTGGCCTGGGTACGGTTCGCCTTCGGCATTCAGGTAACGCCCTGCTAGAACCATTTCGTCGGTCACCTCGGTTTCTCCACCAGGGTATCCTCGCCCCCCTCCCATGAACTCTTCTCGACCTCCACCCATGAATTCGCTGCTGGGACCCTCGCCCCGCATGAATTCGCCCCGGCCTCCTCCCTCAGATTCTCCGCCGGGCATCAGAATTTGGGACGGCTGCCGACTCGCCAGGGCTGCTTCTTTGCCCACCTCCAGCGTTAGAATGGTGCGGACCACCGCATTGTCGGGACGCGTCGCACCGCCCTTTTCGTTCGTGTTAGCAATGACGTTCAGCAGAGTTTCGTACACCCACAAGTCTTCCTGGGTGACCCAGATTTGGAGCGTGGTAGGCTTGCTATCGAAATCAAGCTTTTCTCGCAAACTACCTTGATCGAGCCACTGAACGAGATAGTCTTCCTCGATCTCTTCACCATCCGTTCCGCCACGCATCATTGGGGCGCCGCCAAACTCCTCGCCTCCAAATCGGCTAGCTCCTCCCGATCGACCACTCGACCCTTCCATCTTCAGGGCCTTGACGATTTCCAGCATGCCGTCAAACCGCTTACCAATGTAATTCCAGTAATGGGACCGCATGTTCTCACGAAGGTTTGCCGGGAACGGATCTTGGAACTTCAGCTCCTCGATTGCCTCGATAAATTCCGGCTTTAGGTTATCAGCTGGCCATTTAAGAACTTCTTCTTTTTGGGTAGCGTAGAGAGTTTCCCATTGTTTGAGAGTATTGTTGCGCTGAACTCTCGCTTGTTCTTTGTCGCCTTCAATCACCTTATCATTAGGATGATCCGTCTCTTGACTCAAAGTTCGCATCGATGTAATCGTGCTGGAAATTGCTGATTTTCTTGAGGTGAATTCTTTATCGAGTTCACCCGAAGACAAATGCCAACAGGTAACAGCAACAATCACACCTAGCACAGTGAGTACCCAGAACCGCTCTCGCCAGATGACTGCTACGATGAGTCTAACTTTATCCATGAGAATTCTATTATTCGTTGTCGTTGGCTAGTTGATCTTCTGCAGCCGCTTGCTCTGCTCGTTCTGCTTCTGCTTGAGCGCGCTGAGCAAGAATTTCCTCTCGCTCGGCTCTTGTGGTTGGAATCCAGCAGAACTGAACCACAAAGTCGTAACGCTTGAGTTTGATGAGCTCGATAGGTTCTGTTTCTTCGTCAGGATCCGCACCGAATCGGCCGCCGCCCTCTTCTCCAAAACCGCCAAACCGAGCACCGCTCCGTTGGGAGCCTTCGCCCAGAACCCCTTCTTCAGGATGGATTTCTACTTCACTCAACTGGCTATCTTGGACGATCCAGGGGTGACTGATGCCGATATCTGAGAGCTTGACCTCTATCATCTCTCCGTTAGGTCCATCAGGAAGCTCAACCGTTCCTTCTTCTAAAGATTTGATCAGAGTATTCTTCACGAATCTCGCCATATCGTTGGTCGTGTCGTGATTGTGGTAATGATATCCAGTCAGTTGGATTACCCAACCAGGCTTGGCAATATCTACGGAACTCTCGCCACCTCCACCAGCGTTCGGATCACCGGTTCCACCGGCATTCGGATCGGACTGCAATCCTTGAGCCTTCGCATAAGCGGCCTGAACCTGAGTAAACCACTCGTCCTGTAGATTAGCAAAGTGCTTACCGTCCAATGATTCGATATGCAACTCTTTGCGACTTTGAATGTCTTCGGTGGTTTCTTGTCGCTCGTCACTCGGTCGGTCATCTTTAGGCAAGGCAGCGTTTACCGCTTTGATAAGTTCCAACCACTCCAAGCGGCCGTCCACATTGCTGACTAAGTTCTGACCCGTCTGTTTCACCTTGGTAAAGAAGTCTCGGATTTCGCTGCTTTGGCTTTTGAAATTCGAGGAAGTGCTACTGACGCTTTTGGCTCGAGACTCGGCCGACAACATGTCGGCAGCCTGGGTAGCGCTCCAGGCAGACACATGCGAGAAGTAATTGAACGTTAGACCCAGCAGCACAGCCGCGGCACCCGCCACAGCCCATGGCTTTTTGGCGCGGATCAATCTAGATCGGACGATTTCTTCAGGCAACAGATTCGTCTTTAGCTCACTCTTCCCCAATGCCTGGACACAGAGCCCGTAAGATACCGCGAAGCTAAGCACGTTTTCCTTAAACTGCGATTGCCCGCTAACACTTCCGGCGGACAAATTCGCAAACTCTTCGATTGGCTTGACGTCTTGCTCTAGGTTCTGCGAGAGATATTTTTGCAGCCCCGGCAGCTTCATTGCATTTCCCAGTGCGATGACGTCACCGATTTTTGCCGACTTATCGATACTAGTAAAATAGCCCAGGGATCGCTGAATTTCGGCCAGCAAGTCGCTAAACACGGGCCGCATCGCCTGGAACACTGCCTTGGGATCGTCGGCCTGCATCGCGTTTCGTTTAAGATGCTCGGCTTTGACGAACGTTAATTTCAGCTCTTTGCTGAGAGCGCGAGTAAAGTGATTTCCGCCAATCGGTATATTGCGTTGCCACACACGGTAGCCATTGGTCACCACCAAATCGGTCGTATCGGTGCCCAGTGATATGACGACTGTCGAGTCGGGCGGGTTGGCGGGGTCGTAAGGCTCGCTGCTGAGTTCGCCCAGTCGATCGAAACATACGTAGTTGTAAACTGCCAGTGGTGCGAGCTGGATGTATTCGATCTCGATGCCCGCCTCTTCCAGTGGGACCAGGCTACGAGCGACCTGATCGCGCTTCATTGCGAACAGCCCCACCTCCGGTTCGAGCGCAAATCCATCTTCTTCACTACCACCAGTTAGCTGCTGATAGTCCCAAACGACGTCGTCCAGAGAAAACGGTATTTGCTGACGGGCTTCGTACTTGACGATGTCCGGGATCTTCTTTGACTCAACCGGTGGAAGTTTGATGAATCGTGCCAGACCACTTTGGCCAGCGACTGCGAGCGCCACGCTGTCTCCGGCAATTTCATTGCGAGACAAGAACTGCTCGAGTGCTTCCTTGACGAGTTCTTCTGGTTCAGCCTCGGGCTGAGAGAGAATCTTGGGATACTCGATGTAGTCGAACGCTTCGATAACGATGAGGTCATCGTCTTTCTCGTGTGCCCGACACTTCAATGCTTTTAGAGCGCATTGACCAATGTCAATTCCCCACACGGCGTCACTTTTTGCCATCGAAGAGTCCTCTGTTCCACCTAATGCCCATCGAAACCCAAGGGCGAAGGTGATGTTCCAAATTCAATAAACTTCCGACTAGTGAAGGGTGAGTCACAAGAGGGTGTTCCAACCTCAATAGACTATGGCACACAACACAGACGATAAGCCTTTTGCCTCTACATAAATTTATCGGGAAACCGCACTGAAGGCAATCTTTCCACAGCGTCAAGAAGCTGCCCCAAGACTGTTGGAGCTGGAGTAGCATAAGCCAACCCAACCTAAGACCCGAGGAGCCCCCCACATGAACTATTCTAATCGAGAATTTCAGGCTGACCAGAACTTTAGCTGACGTTCCGTAAGACAAAGCCCGGGCAGAAAAGCCTCAAATCCCGCTAAAAAGCGTTGGTGCAGAGGTTATGTAACAAGATTGTCAACAGCCGCACTCGGGGAAGCCGCTTCGCTCGACTTACTGTTGGGTCGGATTAAATCTGGGCCTACCAACGCTCTTTGTTCCGAGGGATACAGGGCCAGCCGGGCTGAACACGTAAGCAACAAGAGCGAAGGGATCCCCTGAGCGAGGATCAACGATTCGGCCAAAGCATGAATCATCAGGAACACCGCCAAACCGACAGCGAACAATTCACCGTTCCCGCCATCGCGAAGGAATCGCTGCGTTCCGGTAATAGCCATAACAAGTAGCCAAGCGGCATACAAACTCAGTCCGACAATGCCAAGATTCAAGAGCAAGTCGAGATAGGCATTGTGCCCATTCGGAATCTCCCAGAGCAACTTCTCCGAAAAATCATCAATACGCTTAGCACTCCAGAAACTTCCATATCCGAAACCAAGCAATGGATGGTCATCGGCAAACTTCAGCATTTCGTTCCACAAAGGCAAACGCCCCGTAAGTGATCCGATATTATCACTTCTTCCGAGAGAAGCTGCGGCAGTTACTTCGCCAATGTCTTGCGTATTGGCAAAATTTGAAGCGATGCCAGCGATGCACACGAATCCCACAGCCAGTGAGCCAATCATTAAGCGGAACTGTGCCGGAGTTTTTAGTAGCACTACGACTAGTGCCGAGGCAAGAAACGCCGCCAAGGAAGTTCGCGACTTGGAAAGTAATAGCACGAAAAATCCAAAAACAAATACCAATGCAAGCAGCCAGCGCGAGTACCGAGCCTGCCAAGCCAATAATCCCGCAGCTAGGCAGAGGATACTCGCATTCATGCCAATTGTGTTTGGGTGCTGCGTACCTACAAGTCGGTAGCCGGTCAACCAGGGCCGAAAAACTCCTTGGGTAACCTCGGATACAATCCCTAGTAGCAATGCAATTCCAAAGTAGGCCGCCGTGAGCCACATGATCTCCAAAAGTGAAATACGCGAAGCGATTCCATAGGCAGCCAGCGAAACGAGTGCCAAGATACTCATCTTGCGAAAAGATAATTCAGGCGTATCGGACCACAGTAAACTGAGCGCGGCCCAGGCTACGAATGCCAGAAAAAGAAAGCTCAAAGGGTGGAGCCATCGAAGGCTGTTCCATCTGGAACCAACCAAACAATAGATTCCGGTGAAGCCGAGCAAAAGATAACCAGCCGCCGAACGGATACTAGTGTTTGCTTGCTGGTCGATGAAGACGTTTTCGCGCTCGTGGGCCAGCAAGTCAAGATTCTCGTTGAAAACAGTGCTTGATTCCCAATTGTGACTAATCAAAGCCCCCGAGATCCCAACCACAACCAGCAGAATGAGGCGCAATCCCCAGCTTGTGTTTACTTGCCTAACCGTCTGCGTGTCTTGTGTGCTCATGATCGCCGGTGCAGATTTCGTCTATCAGAAGCTTCTCATTATAGCTGGGATCGGTTGCGTTGGAGCCGCTGACCATCGATATTAAAGCACCCATCAGCCGAGGACTGTCTGCAGCAGCTTGCCCATTCCATCTCCCCATCCACAACTTCACATATGATCGTCACCATCGATGGACCTGCCGGATCTGGAAAAAGCAGTGCAGCGCGGACACTTGCCAAGCGACTGAACTTTCGTTTTCTCGATACCGGAGCCATGTACCGAACAGTGACGCTGGCTGCGTTGCGCGAAGGAATCCAATTCGAAGACGAGGCTGCCCTGGCTCTGTTGGCTGCGAAGATCGAAATTCGGCTCACCGACGATCGCGTCTATCTAGACGACCAAGATGTCACCGACGCCATTCGGACTTTCGAGATCACCACACTGACACGCCACGCCGCCGATAACCTCCTGGTACGAGAGCTGCTCTGCGACCTGCAGCGCGAATTCGCCGCCGGCAACGACGTGGTAACCGAGGGCCGCGACCAGGCAACTGTTGTCTTTCCCGACGCCGATTGCAAGATTTATCTGACGGCTAGCGAGGAAGTGCGAGCCGAGCGTCGTCATCAGGACCTTCTCGCCCGTGGTGAGCAGATCACACTAGGTGAGGTTCTTGCCAAGCAGCAACAACGCGACCTGGGCGACTTGGAACGGAAACAAGGCGGACTGAAGCAAGCCGAGGATTCAATCGTCGTTACCACCGATGGGATGTCGCCAGATGAAGTAGTTGATTGTTTGGAACAGATTGTCCATGCGAAGATGTCGGCGAACTAGTAGCGATGCAAAACAGCAATCCCGAACCATCTCCACCGACTGAGCAAATGAACTTGTGGTACCACTTCGTGCGTACCATCTGCCGGGTGGTCTTCTCAACCATTTTTGCCTTAAAAGTTTCAGGTAAAGAGAACATTCCGCCCGCGGGACCATTGCTTGTCCTCTCCAATCATCAAAGCCATCTCGATCCGCTGGCAATTGCCGCCGCATCGCCCCGACGGCTCCGAGCACTCGCCCGCGAGTCGCTATTCTTTTGGCCGTTGAGTTGGATGATCCGCTCGCTGGGGGCTATCCCCGTTGGCAGCGCTGGCTCGACGAGGGCATCGTTGAAAGCCACCTTCAAGCATTTAGACAATGGCACGGCCATGCTTATTTTCCCAGAAGGCACTCGTACCGACGACGGAGAAATTGCTGAACTACAATCGGGTTTTCAAATGCTCACGCGGAAAAAGAACCCAACGATACTGCCAATGGCAATTGAAGGTTCCTACCAAGCCTGGCCGAAAAGCCGTCTTCTGCCACGTCCCGGACGGCTCGCTATCGCATTCGGCGAGCCTATTTCTCACGAGGAGTACGGAGCGTGGGACGCGAAAGAGTTTGAGCCGAGGGTTACCGAGATACTGAATGATTGCCTGGCGGAAGCTCGCGCGCTACGTTCTTGAGTGATGATCTATCGCAAGTCCGCTCTCCTAGCGAACCAGTCCGGCAGATATATCCAGGTCGAGCGATTCAAATAGGCCTGCCTTATAGCGTTCAAAGGCAATCGCCCCCATCACGGCATTATCTGTGCAAAGAGACAGAGGCGGAATATACAATTCGATTTCATGTTCCGCAGCTTTTTGTTCCAATGCTTGGCGAAACGGTTGGTTAGCTGCTACGCCCCCGCCGACGCACAATCGCGTGAAGCCCGTTTGATCTAGCGCGAGCATCGCCTTTCCCACAAGACAATCTATCACCGCAGCTTGGAAGCTTGCCGCCATATCAGCAACGAGCTGTGAATCGAGATTCGCGGCGGCACCCATCTGAGGTCGACCCGTGCCGAAGAGTTGATATCGGACGGCTGTCTTCAGACCACTGAAGCTAAACGCCAATCGCGAATTGTCGTCCAGCAATGGTCTGGGCAATTGGAATCGCCGGGGATCGCCCGATTCAGATGCCTCTTGAATGGATGGTCCACCAGGATAAGGCAGACCCAACATACTGGCTACCTTGTCAAACGCTTCACCGGCAGCATCGTCGATCGTCCCTCCGAGCGGCGTAAAATCTAATGGAGACTTGCAGCGGTACAGATTCGAATGCCCCCCACTTACGATCAAACCGATGCAGGGAAACACTTCTTTGCCGCTCGCAATTTTGCAGGCATAGATATGGGCCTGCAAGTGATCGACGGCGATCAGCGGTAAGTCATGCACGAGGCAAAGCGCCTTGGCTGCCATCAACCCGATCAACAAAGATCCTGCCAACCCCGGTCGATTGGCAACGGCAATTGCGTCTAGTTCTCGCAGTTCCACACCTGCTTCGCGGAGCGTTTCTTCCAGTACCGGCAACATGCGTTCAACATGGGCCCGACTGGCAATTTCGGGCACAACGCCCCCGAACCGTTGATGCAGATCATGCTGCGACGCAACCACAGCACCCAGCACCTTCAGCTCATCGGTCACTACCGCTGCGGCCGTCTCATCGCAGGTGGTTTCAATAGTCAAAATCCGTGTCATGTCGCCGCAACCAAAAGCTCAGGTTCAGGTTGAGAAACTCCTCCGGGCATCTGCAGATGATGCACCCAAGCAGGCGACACGTTTGGCAAAATACATTGCTTAGAGATTTCCCAGGAAGAAAATTCCCGGTGGAAGATACGATCGATGCCCGAAAGTCTTAGTCGTTCAGGTCGACTACTCCATAGAGCTTTTACTTTGCGAACCGCGATGTACTCAAAGAAACTCAGCATCGCCCGCGGGGCAGCGACGCGATGGTAATGTTGAAACAACTCTTCCACGAGCTCACACGAAAAGTTGCTCAAAGGCAAGCCAGAAACAATGCGGTCGTACTCTGCCGTACCGGGAAGTTCCTGCAGCGGAATATTTAAGATGCGAACCTGATTGGCAACACGGTTCCACTTCGGATCGGTTTCGAACCGCTGCTGGAGTACCTCGACAAAACGCTCATTAAGCTCAACCAGGTCGAGTTGATCCTCTGGTCCAAGCTTCTCGACAAGGCACGCGGTCACGGCACCTGTCCCTGGGCCAGCCTCGAGAATCTTGCTCGGCTTGGTGCCAGGTTTTACCTCGCTTGCTAAGGCACGCGCCAGCGACGGACCGCTCGGGATGACCGAGCCAGTGGTGTGAAATGTTTCGCGGAATTCCCGCCAGAACACCTTGTAGTCAGCTAGACTTTGTCTCATTTAGGCATTCTAAAGTGTTGCCGCCAGTGTGCCTAGCCGTGGCGACGCTTGGGGTTTGTTCCACGAAAAGCGGGCCCGCTTAGAAGTCGTGCCACAGCCCAACGCCAATGTGCTGTTCAAACTCGTCAAAGGTTTGAAACTGGGGGCTCTTGCCGTTGTAATAGTGAAGGCCTGTGCGTAATACCTTGCCGCTCTTTCCACGCCAAAGCCAACCCGCTTGGGTCGAGAAGTTGCCGCCGAAGTCGACTTCTTCGCGGAGGTGGCCATTGACGGCAACAAACGGCGTTCCAATGGCACCAGTTGGCCCAGGCTGAGAGTAATCGAAACCAAACTGAAACTCCCAGGGCTCAGAACCACCATCGTTATAAAACGCGTAACCGATCTCGGCATACAACCGCAATGCTTCGACGGGGAACAACGAATAGCCCAGCACCAAGACGTCGCGGCTATAGTTGATGCGGCTAGCTAGATTGCCTTCTCGGATAGCTAACTCGTCCCCTAAGTGCGAACTGAGGTGGTAGTAGGAAAACTTCCATTGCGAATTTCCGCGTGAGTAAATGATCGGCACTCCAAAGCGAAAGTCCGAAAGATCAAAGTCCCAGTTGTGGTCCAAATTCAATCGCAAAATGGCGGCTCCTTCGAGCTGCAATTCCCATCCCTCCGATTGGCCTTCACGATAGGTGCCGTAGCGCAAGACCGAGGACCGACCGCCCAGGCTGACATCGAGTAATCCGGCGTCGCTGTTAGTTTCTCCAAACCAGGTCCCTGAAATGCGAGACTCCTTGGCTCCAGCCAAGTAGGAATGCCAAAGCAAGTCGCTCGGCAACACATGCCACTGCCATGTTTCTGCATCCGCTAACGGTGCCAGGACGGGATCGCCATAGGGAGCGTTCACATACACAGGCGCCGCATAGTGTGGCGGACACGACGTCGAGCAACTCCCACACATTACCTCAAGTTCAGGATCGGTAAGAGCATCAATGGGGAGCCCTGGCAAGTCGGATGCGATCTGGCCAACGATCGGCGGTTGAACCTCCTCAGCCCGATACGGTTGCCAAATAGGAGCCTGCTGAGCCAACCCAGACGCGGGCAGCCAGTGACAGAGCAGTAGCAATCCAAAGGTTAGGCGTACAGGTAGCATGGTGAGTCGCAACGATTACGATTGCGCGAGTTTCAGCTTTGAAAGACAGTTCCGCAGGGCGACGTAGGGTATTTGATTCTGGATTTCGTATGAAGGTCGATCATCTTGCGAATGCGCGTTTTTTTCGTGAGTTAGCTCACTAAAGTACATGTGCTAGCAATAGTGGTCGACACCGGCTCAAGGCCTTGTAGAATGAGAAAACATCGGTGTTCTGCCAACTTAAACCTTACATTGCGAAGCTCAAATCATGGTATTGCTAGAGATGAGCATCGTACCAATGGGCAAGGGCGAGAGCGTCAGCCAGTACGTCACCGAATGCGTCGACTTGGTCGACCAAAGCGGACTCGACTATCGCCTCCACGCCATGGGTACGGTCGTTGAGGGAGAGTTGTCTGAAGTCTTGACGCTGATGCAGCAATGCATCGAAAAAATGGCTACACACTCCGGTCGCGTCACATGTACCGCCAAGCTCGACTATCGTCACGGTCAGCAAGGGCGCCTCGCGGCCAAGGTCGACAGCGTCGAGCAGAAACTCGGACGACAAGTCAAACGTTGAACACAATTTTAGCTGAACACATTAATAGCCCCGGGCTCTGCCCGGGGATGCAATGAAAGCAAACACAATGAGCAGCAATGACCTCGACGGAGCCCTTGGCAGGGTCACCAGCGGAATATTCATCCTCACAGCAGGCACAGCCGAGAGATCTACCGGCATGCTCGCTAGTTGGGTGATGCAGGCCGGTTTCGAACCACCCTCTGTTACCGTGGCCGTAAAACTAGATCGCTACGTGTGCGATTGGTTAACCGCCGGTGAGCCATTCGTTCTGAATGTCGTGGCCGAGATGCAGAACAACATGCTCAAACACTTTGGCAAAGGGTTCGCGCCCGATGAACCCGCCTTCGAGGGACTCAAGATTAGCCATTGTCCCCGCGGCGTTCCCATCCTGGAGGAATGCTGTGGTCACCTGGAATGCGAGCCAACTGGACATGTCGACTCCGGAGATCACCGAATCTTCGTCGCAAGAGTCGTACGCGGTAAGGTCAACAGCGACGTCGCCCCGATGGTCCACCTTCGCAAAAGCGGTAGCCGCTACTAAGCAGCTATGCTCCGCGTGAAATACAAAAAAACCCTGGTCGCGTTGGGCGACCAGGGTTCTCTTTGGTCTAAGAAGTCGGCTGTTATTGACGACGACGACGGACTAGGAGCAATCCGCATGAACTCAGACTGAGGGCAATGCTGGAGGGCTCAGGAATGTTTGAGATTCCAACTGCCGAAGGTGGTGCGTCCATTGGTGGCATCAACACTTGATCAATCACATGAACGAACCCGTTTCTGGCACGAATATTCGCATCGACTACGCGGGCATCATTTACATAAACTCCGAATGGCCAGAATGAAAGATCGATATCTGTCGAATCGCCATTGAGCATTTCAGCTTCGCCTTCTATCAACAGTCGTATGGCACCTTTCTTACCCGGTGTGACGTGGTAGAGCAGGATGTCGGAGAGCACTGGTAAGGGCAACGCTGTTGCAATGTTGCTTGAATCGAGTCCCAATTCGGCAAAGGCTGCATCCGTAGGAGCAAACACCGTGAGAGGTGCGTTGAAAAGGGCATCAACCAAGTCAGGCAAGTTGGGATCTTCTGTCACAGCGAGCACGCCCGTCAGGAGCGTCGAGAACTCATCCGGCTGCGAATTAATCACAACTTCAGCGATGGTTGGCAGATTTCGCTTTCTTCTTTTGAAAAAATCGAAAAAAAATGCTTCTGCCGAGGTTGTTGGAACCATGGAGATGACGAATGTTGCCAGAAGCAGATGGAGGACAGGTTTTTTGAAGCTCATGATGCTACTCCGCTAGAAAGAAATTAGTTAACACAGATACTAATTAGTTTCGCTCAAGTAATTGAAAACCTAACATTCATAAGAATGAACGAATTTTCTTAGCCCAAGTCCGGCAGCGCATCCTCCGACACACTCTTGGAAGAGAGCTGACGCTTGTCACTCATGCGTAAAACCATGAACTGACTATTGCCAACGGTAGGCTGAGAGAGCATTAAGTTCACGGACGAAAAGCATGTTCCCGTCAATTGCCAGGTGAGCCCAAGTTTCGGCGTCGGTGAGAGTTACGTTACCCAGAGGCTCAAATTCCTTGGGATTAGCACTTAGCAACAACAGGCGGCCATCCGAGAGAAGTGCCAAAATTCGTTCATCTTGAGTCACGAGACTGGCATACTTGCCATAAGGTTTCGAAGTCCACATTCTCTCCCCCGTGGCCAAGTCGATGCATGTGAAGCGTCCGTTTTGCAAATGCATGTAGACATGATCGTTTACGATGACGGGCGTCGACATATAGCCCTGAGCATTGCTCGTCCAAGCTTCGGAGACTTGAAATGTGCCATCCGCCAAAGAAACCTGATAAAGCCAGGAACCACGCTGGTATGTGCTGGTAAATATTCCGTCGCGGTAAGGCAACGGCGTGAGAATATTCATACCACGGAAAGCAGGGACCTCCTGGGACCACAGCACTTCGCCTTTCTTTAGATCAATACCGGTCAACTTTTGCCTCGTTTGCGCGAGAAGCTGCCTTTGGCCCGACACAGTTGCAATTATTGGGGACGAAAAAGCAGAACCAAACATGCCACCCCCATCTTCAGCAGCCCGCCACAAAACGTTGCCAGTGCGTTTGTTTAGCTTCACGACACTCGCTCCCGCTTGTACGTACGCTGCATCTTGATCTACCAGAGGCGAACAGACGAATCCGAACTTTGGTAGCGGGGTATCAAACTCGTTGACGAAATCGACTTTCCAGAGCTGCTCACCACTTTCGGCGTCGAAACAGACTAGAACGTCACGCATTCCAGCCACGTACAGTCGCTCGCCATCGTAAGCAGGCGTCGAACGAATCCAGCTCCCGTTTGACGCTGCAAAAAAAGGAACTTTCATAGCACCCTGCCAGGTCTGGCTCCACTGTTGCTCACCGGTTTCGCGATTAATGGCGTAGACCACCTCTTCTTTCTCATCGCGAGTTTCTGTAGTGAACACCAGATTCTTGCTGACGATTGGGCCTGAGTAGCTGGGCCCCAGAGGCAGGCTCCAATTCTTCTTGAGCGAAGAGTCATTGAGCTTGCTCGGCCAGTGAGAACCGCTAACACGACCATCACGGTTTGGCCCTCGCCATTGCGGCCAGGCTAAGTTGACTTCGCTTTCATCAGCCACTTCACTCGCAGCAAGTCGCACCACCGGCACCAGTGCTGAGATGAGAGTTAGAAACAAGGTTGGCAGATAAAGAGAATTTCGATCCATCCTCGCGGAGTCCTTCAAGAGTCTCTGATTGTGGGTTGCCAGTAGTTTCTAGCAACCGATCGAGATCCTGGACACCTATTGATTTGAGTATTTGGCCAGTTCCGCTTCCAACTCCTCGATTCGATCCTGTAATTCCTGAAACTTTGCCAGGGCGACCTTCCGGAGCACTCGCCTGTGAATGTGCTGAGAACAGTTGACGTCCCAAGCTTCCAGGTCGAATAAAATTGCTCGTTCCGGAAGTTGAGGATAGTTAGAATCTCGCAGGGTCTCGATCAATTCTGGATCGTCTTCTACCACCCGTGCCTGCCCCCAAAGCTTGATGCGCCGTTGATTCGCATAGTCCATCAAGAAGATGAACGCCTTCGAATTCTCAGCCAGGTTGCCGAGCGTAATGTACTGACGGTTGCCTCCGAAATCTGCAAACCCCAATGTCTGCTTGTCGATAATTCTCAGAAAACCGGGAGCACCGCCACGATATTGGATATAGGGCTGACCTGCTGCATTGGCCGTCCCGAGATAAAACATGTCCAATTCAGCGAGGAAGGCGGCAAGTTCAGAGGTGACTTCCGTTGCCCACCCCCTGCCCTCTTCCACCTTGGCGTAACTTTCGCGTGAGCCCTTCGCGGTCTGGATCTTCTTGACCGAGTCAGTAAATGCAATGTCACTGGAGTGGGTAGTCATTTATCAATTCCTATTAGGCGCCACGGACCTGAATCTACTGAAGCGATGGTATGCCCTGATCCTCCGATGGTCGCGGACCAGGAGCCGGCCATTTGAATTTCCGCTCCTTCTCGTTAATCGGGACATCGTTGATACTCGCTTCGCGTCGCTCCATCAGACCTTGGTCATCGAATTGCCATAATTCATTCCCGTAGGCTCTAAACCAATTGCCACCTTCATCATGATATTCATACTGAAATCGCACTGCGATCCGGTTCTCGGAAAAGGTCCACAGAGATTTGGTAAGCCGATAGTCGAGTTCCTTGGACCACTTATCTTTCAAGAATTCGCGAATCTGTTCGCGTCCTTTGAGAAACTGACTTCGGTTACGCCATTCAGACGTCTCGGAGTAAGCACGCGCAACCAGCAGTGGATCGCGCGAATTCCACGCATCTTCTGCTGCCCGTACTTTAGCGGTGGCGGTTTCGAGCGTGAATGGAGGTTTGAGATCTCTAGGGCTGGGCATTGTTTTATCCCTTCAAAGTTCAAGAAGAAAAGTCCTGGTTCAGCGGACTAAAAGCAGCGTACCCTAGCCTACAGGGTACGCTGCTAGGAAGGCACTAGTCGGCGATCGCAGTTTTTCTATCGAGGAAGTCTGTCATTCGAGCGGCGATTTCCGCTCCATCCTCTTCTAGTGCAAAGTGTCCTGTATCGAAGAGATGCAATTCTACATCAGTCAGATCTCGCCTATAGGGATGAGCTCCCGCGACCGGAAAGATGGCGTCGTTCTTGCCCCACACGATAAGCGTTGGCGGCTGGAAGCGACGAAAGTACTCTTGCCATTCAGGATAGAGCGGTGGATTGCTGCCGTAACTATAAAAAAGTGCCAACTGGATCTCCTGGTTGCCGCCGCGGTCAAGTAGGGGTTGAACGTGATTCCAAGTGTCGGGACTAATCACACCTACGTCGCGCACACCATGGGTGTATTGCCATTTCGTTGCGTCAACCGTCAACAGGTTTCTTAGCTGGTTACCATTTTCTTCAGACCGATTTTTCCAATACTCTTTGATGGGTTTCCAGAAGTCGTTATCTATGCCTTCGTCATAGGCATTGCCGTTCTGAA
This sequence comes from Bythopirellula sp., assembly GCA_965216565.1. GTDB lineage: Bacteria > Planctomycetota > Planctomycetia > Pirellulales > Lacipirellulaceae > Bythopirellula. Next base: position 62,530 of record OZ244170.1, on the reverse strand, counting down.
TAATTAGCGTTTCCACACGATCTGGATGCTTGGCAGCCAGTCGAAAACCGATCGGTGCCCCATAATCCATGAGATAAAGTGAATACTTTTTCAAACCAATTTTCTCAGTAAAACTCTCGATGATGCTCCCGAGATGGTCGAAGGTGTAGTCAAATTCTTCGACGCTGGGAGCTGAGCTGTACCCGAAACCTGGATAATCTGGCGCGACAACATGATACTTACGGGCGAGTATCGGAATGAGGTCGCGGAACATGTGCGATGAGGTTGGAAATCCGTGCAACAATAACACCGTCGGAGCATCTCGAGGACCAGCCTCGCGATAAAACAACTCGATATCTTCAACCGTGACCGACTTATAGGCGATATGCTGATGCTCGTCTGCCAAACCCACGGAATTTGCCGTCATTAAGTTCAAAAGAAATACGAGGACCGTTGTTTTGATACCGATTGCAAGTGCGTTCATTTTAGTACTCCAATTGTGATTGTGTTTGTCGTGTCTTTTAGTAGCCCCATGCGCGGGCGCTTCATAAACAGACTGGTCTGTCTATCTCTACTCGCAAAAAAAACTTATCGCTGAGGCCCTCCATTAGGTTTGGTTGGCAAGGGACAAAGCTGCTCTACGCGCAACGCTCGCTGACTTGGATGACTGCTGCATCACTGCCGTTACGATCGCTCCCTCAACAAGCATGCTGATCACCGGAGCGAGACTCGTGGCCTTGGCATAGCCACCCTGTTTAAGTACCTGAGCAATCATCTTTTGAAACCGTTGCTTATGAGCTGCTGCAAATTGTGAAGCCTGGTGAGTCGGGTCGGCCAACTCCACCGATGCATTGATGAAAGAGCAGCCGCGAAAGCCGGGATTCTCGAACCACTCCTTGAGTACCTCGAAAAACGCCTCTAGCGGATCGCATCCCTTACCAATCTTTTTGCCCAGACGTTTCTCAAACATCTCAGTAACTTGTTCCTCTCGGTACTCAAGAACAGCCAGTACTAAATCATCCTTAGATTTGAAGTGATTGTAGAGAGTCATTTTTGCGACATTGGCCTCGTCAACGATGCGATCAATGCCAACCGCCCGAATGCCCTCGTCGTAGAACAGGCGCTCGGCAGTTTCGATGATTCGGTCTCTAGCGGCAGAGGTTTTCAATTTTGACTTGCTCATACCCGAAATATACAGACCTGTCTGTTTATGTCAAATAATTCTACAAGAAAATCTGATTGTCACCCTAATCCGAAACGTTTGCTTGCTCTCAATTATCTGTAAAACAAGGACAAATGGGATCTAGAACTTATGAAAGACGTCAGGCCGGATTCGCTTCCACGAAGGCGGTACCGGTGCGGAATCTGGGTGAAATTGCATCGGAATATCGGAAGTTCCAGGACTGGGAGTATGGAACGTCAGAAGTTTCCGGGAATGCCTTTCCAAATCGAGATGCCTAGAATGACTATTCAGCTACGAGCAGCACAGAACATGGGAGAGGCACTTTGGCGAGCAGAATCAACGAACCATCTCGCAGACGGTTTGAAAACTATAAGGAAGAATTTCGGACAGGCAGCGATGGCCCTGCACATCCGCATGGCACGACAGAAAAGCGGAGAGGGCGCGAACGTTCTGCAATCGAATTGATCCGCAGCTTCTTCCAGCTCTCGCGGGGGCATTGGGCAAGCCTCGCATTCTCGCTTGGAACGCTGACTGTGGCGACTGTCTTATCGCTCTTGCCACCGGCAGCAACCAAGTTTGTTGTCGACAACGTCTTAGGAACTGAACCGCTGCCCGAATACGTGCCTGACTGGGTACCAAGCGATCCCTGGCCCCTGTTGCTTTGGATTTGCGGAGGCGTGCTGACGGTTTCGGTCATTCAAATCACCCTGCGTGTTTGGGGCCGATGGCACGCGACGCGAGTGACCAAGCTCCTGCAGATGTCTGTTCGCCGGAGGGTCATCAACCAGGCACTGCGATTGCCATTGCATCGGATGCAAGAACTCAAGTCGGGGGGAGCCGCGAGCATCTTGCGCCAAGACGCAGGTAGCGTCGGGGATCTGGTTTTCGGCTTGCTCTACAATCCTTGGAGAGCGGTGATCCAGCTCCTGGGCAGCATGGTGGTTTTGGCTTGGGTCGATTGGCGGTTGCTGTTGGGGGCACTCGTCCTTGTGCCGCTCGTGTATATCTCCCACCGCACTTGGATTGGCCGAATCCGACCACAATTCCGCAGAGTCCGCGCACAACGTGAAGAAGTCGATGCCTTAGCGACCGAAGCATTCGGGGGTTCGCGAGTCGTTCGGGCGTTCAGTCGGCAACAGGCCGAGTCGAACCGCATTATGCGTGGCAACCATCTTATGGGCCGACAAGAGTTGTATGCCTGGTGGTGGATGCGAATCGTAGAAATCGTCTGGGAAACCCTCGTTCCCCTGGCCTCCGCGGCTCTATTGCTCTACGGCGGTTGGCGAGTTTTGGAAGGGAACCTAACGCTCGGCGAACTGATGATGTTTCTCGTGTATTTGCTGATGCTGCTCGCCCCCCTTGCCGTTCTGGCTCAGAGCGCTGCTGCGTTTCAAAATAGCTTATCCGGATTCGATCGGGTTCTCGATTTGCTTCAAGAACCAAGAGAATTGGACACCGACACTCCAACTATCAAGGCCAGCAAAGAACGGTTCGTAGGCAAGTTTGAATTCGAGGATGTCACCTTTTCCTATCCCAATGCGGATCGGCCGGCATTGCAGGATTTTTCGCTGACGGTCGCACCCGGGGAAACAATCGCATTGGTGGGTCCCAGTGGCGCAGGCAAGACGACTCTCTGCAACCTGATCGCCCGCTTCTACGATCCAATCGAAGGCCGGATATCACTCGATGGCAATGAACTACGGGTGTACGATTTGGAGAGTTATCGCCGTTTGATCGGAATTGTGGAACAAGATGTTTTTCTCTTTGACGGCACCGTCGCAGCCAACATTGGTTATGCAGATCGCAGTGCCACCCTCGACGACATTCGAACCGCGGCTGATGTGGCCAATGCCACGGAGTTTATCGAGACGTTGCCGAACGGTTTCGAAACGGTAATTGGCGAACGAGGCGTAAGACTGAGCGGCGGACAACGGCAGCGCCTGGCAATTGCCCGCGCGGTCTTGGCCGATCCGCAAATTCTGATTATGGACGAAGCCACCAGTAATCTCGATACCGAGAGCGAACGAATGATCCAGGCCAGTTTACAGATGCTCGTCAACGGCCGAACCTGCTTTATCATTGCCCATCGACTTAGCACCATCGCCCATGCCGATCGGATTGTAGTCTTACGAGACGGAAAAATCGTCGAAGTCGGCACACACGACGCTCTCATGCAAACCGGGGGAGACTACCGAGAGATGGTCGACCTACAAACACGGCCAGCCGAGCCAGTTTGATTCCGGCTCTACAAAAGGTCGGGGCGACACGATTCGCGCCGTGCGACCTGTCGCCGCGGCGACCGCGCTACAACACTGTTCTACCCGTGTGTCATCCATGTAAGAGGCTACTAGGATAGATTCTCGATGAGAGACTTCAGCTTTTCTCTACCAGTCCCGCTCTTGAAATACATTTCACGCTGAACGGCCTCAGAACGAGTTTGAAATTCCTCAGAGTAGAGGAGCTGCTAAGGAATCCCGTGTTTGGTGGCTTTCGAGTAGCCACAGTTGTGGCGGTGCAATCGATCATCCAGATCGCCACATGATCCCGTGTAGAATCGACCCGTCTTCTCGCTTCGAAGCACGTAGACGTAGAACATGAAGTCGGGGCGACACGATTCGAACGTGCGACCTACTGGTCCCAAACCAGTCGCGCTACCAGGCTGCGCCACGCCCCGAGATTTTTTGGATTATTTAGTTATTCAGTAATGTCATGATTCGGACGTGCGACCTGTCGCCGCGGCGACCGCGCTACTAGGCTGCGCCACGCCCCGCTTGATGCTATTAACTAATAGCTTTCGATAGATGGTAACCGCTGGAGCCAAGGTCAGTTACTATACTTATGTATAGTATTCTTACTAGTCCCTAGCCCCCAGCCTCTAGCCCCTCACTACTACGTCGCTTCTTTCAAGGACTCTTCCTCGCCAGTGAGGATCGCGCGTAAGCGGTCGAATTCGGCGTGATTCTTGAAGTGAATCGTGATCCGGCCCTTGCCCTTGGCCGTCTGTTTGAGATCGACCTTGGTCCCCAAAGCGAGGCGAAGCTGCTCCTCCATTTGAGCCAGATGCTCGCTCGGACGGGTCTTCGCAGGCCGCGAATTGCCCTCGCTATCAATCACAGAAAAAGGCTCGCCATCTGCTCGATGGATGTGGCCCTGGACCATTTGCTCGGTTGCCCGGACGGAGAGAGACTCGCCACTGACTCGTTTGGCAAATTCGCATTGTTCTTTTTCATCACCCAGTGGCAATAGTGCCCGGGCATGCCCTTGAGCAATCTTGCCATCGGAAATCATTTGCTTCACAGCCTCGGGAAGCTCCAACAATCGGATGAGATTGGCGACGGTTGATCGATCGATATTCACTCGAGTGGCGAGCTCTTCTTGGGTACAGCCATACTCTTGCAAATAGCGTTGGAACGATGCCCCCTTTTCCAAAGGATTGAGATCCTTACGTTGGACATTTTCCACGATGGCCAGTTCAGCCATCTGTCGGTCCGTTACCTCGCGGAGCTGCACCGGCACGCTTTCCCAGCTCGCCATCTGAGCGGCACGAAATCGGCGTTCACCGGCAATGATCTGAAACCGATCGCCTGCGGGCCGCACCACGATCGGCTGCAGTATGCCGTGGTTGCGAATGCTATCGCATAAGTCGGCAATCTCCGACTCGTCGAAGTGCTTGCGAGGCTGATGGGGATTGCGGTCAATCGAGCCCAACTCGATCCATTGCTGGCCGTCATCGCTTCGAGAGACTGCTGAAGCATCCTCTTCGTAAATTGACAAAGTCTGAGGCGTTTCCGCTTCCGACTCTTCGATCTCAATGACGGCTTCCTGCTCGACAGGCTCGTCATTTGATCGTCCAAGTAATGCTTCTAAACCTCGGCCCAAACGTCGCTCTTTACTATTGTTGCCCCTAGACACGCTCTAGCACCTCCTGGCAAAGTTCCACGTACGCGCGGGCTCCGCGGGATCGCGGGGCGTAGTCGACCACCGAGCTTCCATGACTCGGTGCTTCCGACACAGCTACGTCGCGTGGGATGACATTTTCGAAAACAATCTCTCCGAAGAAATCGCGAACTTCCCGATCCACCTCGGCAGTGAGTTCCAACGTGGCGTCGTACATCGTGAGCAGGATGCCACCAAATTTTAATCGGCTATTCGGCTGGTCGATCACCTGCCGGATTACCTCGATCATTTGAGTGAGCCCTTCCATAGCGAAATACTCGCATTGAATTGGCATCAGCACTTCGCTAGCACTAGCGAGTGCTGTGCGAGTGAGCTGACCTAGGGAAGGTGGGCAATCGATCAGCACCGTATCGAACGAACCCAAACTTCCGGAGAGATGGGTTGCTAGCATCACGGCTTGCGAATCGCTAGAGTTGGCCAACGTGTCGACATCCTGAAAACTACGCGAGCCGGGGAGCAGCGACAGATTCGCTTGGGCCGTTTCGACGAACGATTCCCGCAGCGGGCGGTTGTCGATCAGGGCGTGTCGGTCGGAAGGCGAGTGGCCCAATCCCGAGGTGGCGTTACACTGGGGATCGAGATCTACCAGCAACGTGCGTCGTCCCGCCATTGCCAAGAGCGCGGCAAGGTTGAGCGCCGTGGTCGTCTTGCCGACGCCCCCCTTCTGATTGGCTACGCAGATGACTCGGCCCATAAAGAGAATTTCAGAATGCGACTTGCGGACAGGGGAATGGCTCCGAGAATGTTATCGGCCAGCACCCAAACAACACCCCGTTCCACGTGAAACGATCGTTAGACTCACCCCGTTTCACGTGAAACATGCACATCACCAGGACGGCGCAGTTTACCCATTGAGTTTCACGTGAAACGGTATCGGTCGGCGAGGGTGACTTCAGTCGCCGAGTGCACCCCACGTCGAATCGAATTTCCGGAACGCTGAAGCGTTTGCGGCCCGTGCTATTCAAGGGGGTTAAAGACCAGGCCGCTGAGGAGCTTGGGATAGAAGTAGGTGCTTTTGGCGGGCATCCGCTCGGCGGCGTTGGAGATTTGGCGGATGTGTTCTAGCGTCGCCGGCATGACCAAGGCAGCCAACTCGAATCGGCCGCCACTCGCCATTTGGCCCGTGTGATCGCGCCCAACCGAGTCGCCAGATTTGAGACCTTCGACGACTTCTTCGATGGACCTGACGTATTTGGGAGCGGGCAGATTGGCGGCGTCGAGTAGAGTGTCGCCAATCAAACGATGAAGCAAACTCACTCCTAAGCCCTGCCAGGCCTCGCAATGATCGTCTGCCACCTGAGCCATTTTCTCTCGACCGGCATCGGTGAGGCGGGCCATCGTCCATTGGCCGTCTTCCGCCGTATACAGTGCCAGAGTGCCTTGGTCGTCCTCGGTCTCAATCTCTTCCCAGAGACTAGGAGCCAGGTCGGGGCCCTCTCCTGCGGGCTTGGTCTCGAAGTGGTCTCCAAGTTTTCCGCAGAGTTCTTCCGAGGTCATCGCCGGCAAGCCCCGGAAGAGCCGGTGAGTGGGAAGGACGATCATGCCCGGATCGCTCATCGACACGCACATCATTAGTACGAAGTTGGCCGGATGTTGTTCGTCCAGTTCCTGGCCTTCGGCTTTCATCTTGGCGGCCAGCTCGTCGCGGTAGTTGCAGGCGGTCTCGTAGCGATGGTGCCCGTCGGCAATGTAAACGGGCTTGCCACCCATGGCCGCCGTGACCTGTTGAATGACATCAATATCCGTCACCGGCCAAATACGGTGCAGGATTCCGAGGTGGTCGGTGGCCTCGATAGGAGTCTGGCCGACGATCGCCTGATCGAGTAATTGTTGAGCCACATTCTCAGCGTCGGGGTACAAGCCGAAGATCTGGCTCATGTTCGCTTTGCAGTTTTGCCACAGCTTAAGCCGGTCGGCCTTCGCACCGGAGTGGGTCTCTTCATGGGGATGGATGTCGCCCTCGCCGAATGGCTCTAACCGCACCCGGCTCATAAATCCACGTCGCGTATAGGTCTGGCCGGCGTCAGTGAATTCCTGGTGGTAGACGTAAACCGCTGGATCGCTTTCAGAGAAAAGGATTCCTTCACGGAGCCAACCGCGGAGGTGCTTGGCCGCGCGGGTATAGCGATTGTTTGAATCGTCGTCGCCAGATTCGTCCTTACCAAGTATCAACCGCGTGCAATTATTCTCGTGCTTGGCATAGAGTTCGTCTAGCAACTCGGCATCAATCACATCGTATGGAGGGGCAATAACATTCGAGAGCGAGCCAACATGGCCCAAGTCGTAACGGATTCCGCGGAAAGCACTGATGGTGGGCATAGAGAGATCGGGGGTCTGGGGGCGGGGTTCATGGACTAGATGCCGACAGTTTAGGCGAAGTCGGCGCATAAAAAAACCGCCGTCTGCTGACGGCGGTTTCTCTGAACTCAGTCTTCTAGAATTTCCCGCTCCGCCTAGTATCGATAGTACTCAGGCTTATAGGGCCCTTCGATGGGGATACCCACGTAATCGCTTTGGGCCTTCGACATCTTCGTGAGCTTCACGCCCAACTTCTCAAGATGCAGCCTCGCGACTTCCTCATCCAACTCCTTGGGCAATACGTGCACGCCGAGTGGGAAGTTATCGGTCTCGTTCCACAAGGCCAACTGGGCCAGTACCTGGTTGGTGAACGAAGTACTCATTACGAACGAAGGATGACCCGTGGCACACCCAAGATTTACCAGACGCCCCTCTGCCAAGATCAGGATCGAATGGCCATCGGCAAAGGTGTACTTGTCCATTGCACCAACTTCGGCAGGCTTCACGCGGTCCGCTTTGACGCGGCCGGCTTCCACCTCGCCATTGAGCCAGGCCATGTCGATCTCTAAATCGAAGTGACCGATGTTGCAGACGATGGCATCGTTCTTCATCTTCGACATATGTTCGCCGGTGATGATGTCGCGGTTGCCTGTAGTCGTGACGAAGATATCTCCCTCGGCCACGGCGTCTTCCATCGTAGTGATCTCAAAGCCTTCCATCGCAGCTTGGAGAGCGAGGATAGGGTCGATCTCGGTGAGAATTACCCGAGCACCCAAGCCACGCATCGACTGGGCACAGCCCTTGCCAACGTCTCCGTAACCGGCGATGACGACGACCTTGCCTGCGACCATCACGTCGGTAGCCCGCTTGATGCCATCGGCCAAGGACTCGCGGCAACCATAGAGATTGTCAAACTTGCTCTTGGTCACCGAGTCATTCACGTTGATGGCAGGCACCTTGAGCTCACCATTTTCGTGCATTTGGTATAAGCGATGAACACCTGTGGTGGTCTCTTCGGAAAGACCTTTGATGTGCTCGAGCATCTCAGGGAATTTGTCGTGGACCATCGCGGTGAGGTCCCCGCCGTCGTCGAGAATCAAGTTTAGCGGTTCGCCAGAGGGGAAACTGAGCGTTTGCTCGATGCACCAATCGAATTCCTCTTCGCTCATGCCCTTCCAGGCGTAAACGGGAATTCCAGCCTTGGCGATGGCACAGGCTGCGTGGTCCTGGGTGCTGAAAATGTTGCAGCTACTCCAGGTCACTTCCGCTCCAAGATCGACCAGTGTCTCAATGAGCACCGCGGTTTGGATAGTCATGTGTAAACAACCGGCGATTCGTGCTCCTGCTAGCGGTTTGCTATCGCCGTATTTTTCCCGCAGTGCCATCAGACCGGGCATTTCATTCTCGGCCAGGTCGATTTCCTTCCGGCCCCACTCGGCCAATCGTTCGAATTCTTGTTCTCCGCAGTCGAGAACTTTGTAGGGAAGCTGTGTCGTTACTTGGGCCACGAGGGAAACTCCTTCTAAGAAAAAATCATGAACACCGGCTGGCGACTGCCACGGAGGCCGATTTTGAGGGTTTTAACATCTATAACGAGTGTAGCTGGCGGGGTGGTTCACGCCAAGCCTAGGGCATTTTGAGGGGCATATACTTATAGCCGGACCGCCACGCGGTCTGTCGTGCTCCGGAGGCAGGTTTGCCTCCGGCTAGGTGATGGATTCAAAGGCTGATTTCGCGTTGTCTACGAATAACCGCATCTTCTGGGGACATTTCACACCGGGCGAAATTTCTACTCCGCTAGCGACATCCACTCCATAGGGACGAACGGTGCGGATGGCTTCCGAAACGTTCTCAGGAGTCAGTCCTCCAGCAAGAATCAACGGCACATCGCCCAACCACTTGCGATAGTCCGCCAATCCCGTCCAGGAGACCGTTTCGCCTGTGCCGCCATATTGCCCAGGTGAATAGGCATCTACAAGCACCGCGTCGGGCATCCGTCCTGCCGCATCGCTGTTCTGGATGTACTCAGCAATCGGAGCCAATCCACGGTCATCCATGCGTCTTGCACAAACTACCTTATATGAATTTGGAACCTTAGCTAACAGATCCGGAGACTCATCGCCATGCAATTGGATAGTAGTGAGTTTGGCTTGGTTGGCAATCTGCAAGATTTTATCAATTGGCGAATTGACGAATACTCCGACCAAGTCGGGCCGAGTATTTAGCTCATCTACCATGTCCGCCGCATGCTGGGGGTCGATGTACCGTGAACTCTTGGCATAGAAATTCAACCCGATTGCATCGGCACCGGCGTCTACCGCGGCGCAGGCATCTTCCGTTCGAGTGATTCCACAGAGTTTGACTTGAAACACGTAGTGAACTTGAACCTTTCTCGCACAGAAAATTTGCGAAAGTTTCCGGACTGGGATGTATGTATTGTTTCTGAGTTCCGGTGTGTGTCAAACGGCGCAGAATTTGGCGACCGACCTGGAGCGATTTAGTGAACCTTGCCGATGAGATGCGATAGCTGCCGATCGCCTTCGGTGTGGATGAACGTCCGCGCTGGAAACTACAGAGTGATCGGCCTTCGTGCCAACCTGGCGATTTTTAGGAGTTTTCTCCAATGTCGGATATCAACGTGCCAGATTCCATACCTCGTCCCTTTGTTGCCGCCCCTGACGCAAATCGATATTTTCCTTCAGCAGTCGCCGAAGAGGCCCGCCAACGTTTGAGCCGCTCGATTGTCCGGGGTGAGGGACCGGCCCTATTAATAGGTTCTGCTGGAACGGGTAAGACACTGCTGCTGGATGTGCTAGCCAAGCAATTTGCCGAGCAGATGAAGATCATTCCACTGCTGGGTGGGCAAATATGCACGCGTCGCGCATTGCTGCAATCCATTCTCTTCGAGTTGGAGATTCCTTATGAAGGTCTCGATGAGGGAGAAATGCGGCTCACACTGCTGAGCTATTTGCAGCCCTCCGAGGGCAAGGTTCGCAAATTGCTGCTCTTGGTCGACGAGTCCGACGCACTACCGTCACGATTGTTATCCGAACTCAGGATGCTCACCAACACCTCGCACCAGGGAGAGTTGCTCATCAGTTTGGTCATGGCCGGCGGATCGGGCCTGGAAGAAACTTTCGCCGAACCAAGTCTCGCTGGCTTTAGCCAACGGCTTTCTTCGCGTTGCTACCTGTCCGCAATGGGTCGCGAAGAAACGTTCCAGTATGTCCGTGCTCAATCTGCCGCGGTCGGATTGCAGCCGGAGACGCTCTTCACCAAAGACGGATTGGAAGCCATCTTCGCTGCCACCGATGGACTACCCCGACTGATCAACCAGCTTGGCGACCAGATTGTGTGGACTGCTCAATCAAATGACGACATGCCCATTTGTCGCGAGAAGGTTCAGCAGGGTTGGTCCGACCTGCAGCAGTTACCCGCGCCTTGGCACGAACCGAAGGCCGAGTCGCACTGCTTTGAGGGAGCCGTTGAATTCGGCGAACTCGATAGCCCCTCCTCGCACGAGGATGAGACCAAGCCGGAAGCCGACGAGGTTCCAGCCTCAATCCCGATGAACCGCGATGCTGTCGCTGAATTCGATTTTGCCGAAGGGTATGAAGTCGTCGAAGGGATCTACGAAAGCGGAGTGAATGCCGTGGAGCTTACCGTCAGTTCGGCAGAAACTGAGGAACCTTTTAACACCAAAGGGCGTCCCACAGAAGTGGCTCATGACCCATTTGCCGAGCAATTTGGCCAGGAAGAAGTCGTAGCCGACCGCTATGTGGAATTTGAAAGTGCTTTGCTTGCCTCTGCACCTCAAGTCATCAATCGGCTCGATACCGCATTTGCTGGTGAGCTCAAAGATATTGCCAGCTCCTATTTGGCAGAGGCAGAGACTGGGCAGTCACGTGTTGAAACGACATTCTCCTCAGAATCAATCCACTCAGATTCAATCCAATTTGACGAGTTCGATACAGAACTCGACCCAGAGGAAGACCTGCAGGAACAAGTGGACCAGGCAGTCTTGCCGACGACGCCTGGAGATCTGCTTATCGTAGAAGACGAACGTCCTTCTCGCGCCGAGTTAGTCGAAGGCACCAATTTTCGGCAACTCTTCAGTTCGCTTGAAGCCCGACAAGAGCCGGCTCGAAGCGTTTCGTAATAAGACTCTCTCCTGTATTCTCGGCCAGGGTTCTCTTGGCCGAGGCTGGGGTGATATATTGGCCTGCGGAATTACGCTGGCAATATTCTCCACCCTGAGGATTCGCCATGAGCAAGGGCGCATGGAACGAATTGGCTTCTGACTTTGAAGACGCGGTCTGCGATATTACATCGACCAGTCCCGATCAGGTTGCGAAGATCATCCAGCAGCTTGCCCCCACCCGAAAGCAGACACTCGTTGACGCCGGCTGCGGAATCGGCACCTTTACGCGAATGTTTGGCGAGCAGTTTGGCCGCGTCGTGGGATTCGACTTCGCCGCCGATATGGTTCGTCGAGCTCGCAGCCGATGCCGGAAGTTGAGCCATGCAACGTGGCAGACTTTGGCGCTCGAGGATGCTGCCGATGCGATTGGTCCAATCGGACATCTGGTAGTCTGCTTGAATGTTATCACGTCTCCAGACGCTGATTTGCGTGACAGGCAGTGGAAGAGTCTGGCGGGTCTCGCCCGGACTGGGGGGACCATTTTGGTGGTGGTCCCCTCCACGGAATCGGCCCACTACGTCGCAGAGATCTCCAACTCAGACGACCTCGGCGATGAAGACCTTATCCGGCGCACCGATACTTTGCAAAAACACTACCGACACCCGGAACTCCGCAAGATCCTACAAAAAGTAGGGGCGACGGTGAATTCTATTGAGCGGATCCATTATCCCTGGGCGGAAGACGGCCTCCAGATGGAAGCCCGCAAAACGCCCTGGGACTGGCTCGGCTTGGCGACGATCCCCCGCTAGCCGCCATACTCTGTTTACCATGCCCGCCTAATCCACCGGGCTCTGTGGACACGCCGCCTAACGGTCTCACCGAATAGGCAAGATTCTCGGCCCAAGGAAATAAGTCCAGCTCGGGCATTCAGGGCTTGAAATCCCAGTTGAATCGGGGAGAATTGAAGGTTTCAAAATTGCAATCCACACCACGGAGGGAACCGTCCCATCGGTCACCTTCGCTGGGCGAAGAGTTCTTTTTTCGAGGTCAAGAATGTCGGATCAGTTAGAAGTTGCGGTACGGAAGGAAAGCGGCAAACTGCGCAATCGTCGCATGCGGCTAGCAGGTAAGCTTCCCGCAGTCCTTTATGGGCACGGTGAAGAGACCCTGAGCCTCTCCATTTCTGCCGAACAGCTGGAATCCAGCTTGCGACATGGTGCTCAAGTTGTCGACCTCAAAGGCGACGCAAAGGGGCAGGCTCTGTTGCAAGATATCCAATGGGATACGTTCCAACAGCACATTCTCCACGTTGATCTTTTACGGGTTGATGCTTCCGACCGTGTGACCGTCGAAATTCCTTTGAATCTCCATGGAATCGCACCTGGAGAATCTGAAGGCGGAGTCGTCGAAACCTTGTTTCACGAAATCGAAATCGAAACATCACCCTCTCAGATTCCAGAACACTTAGAAGTAAACATCAACGAGCTACATCTTGGGGATGCCCTTAAGGTTTCAGACATTGAGGGATTGCCTTCCAGCGCCAAGGTATTGCTCGAATCGGATACAACAGTAGTACAATGCGTTGAGAAGACCGTTGAGCCCGAGGAAGACGAGGTAGCAGAAGGTGGCATCGAGCCTGAAGTCATCGGCAAAGACGGCGAGGAGAGTGGCGGTGAAGATGAGGAGAAGAGTGGCGATTGAGCATTTGGAGTCAGCCCGACTGCAAGTTTAACGCCTCCAGAGTCTGAACTTCCATGAAACTAATCGTCGGCCTTGGTAATCCCGGCAAGAAATACGAACAGACACGACATAACATAGGTTTTGAGGTAATTGACGCCTTGGCCAATCGGCATGCCTTGCCGACAGCCAGGTCGAAGTTTGAAGCGTTAGTTCAGGAATGTGTGATTGGCTCCGAGCGCACTTTGCTGATCAAGCCACAAACATTCATGAACCTCAGCGGTCGCAGCGTCCAGTTGGCTCGAGATTTCTACAAAGTAGAGGCCTCGGATCTGCTCTTAGTTTGCGACGATTTTAATTTAGATCTTGGTACCATTCGGCTCCGTGCTGGTGGTTCAGACGGCGGACAAAAGGGACTTGCGGATACCATTCGGCAGATTGGTACCAACGAGTTCCCTCGACTGAGATTCGGGATTGGCCCTGTGCCGGAGCGTTGGCACGCCCCTGATTTCGTGTTGGGGAAGTTTGCCGCCAGTGAGAAAGAGACTGCGGAACGCTGTCGCAAGCTTAGTTGCGACGCGATTGAGGCCTGGATTACCGCTGGTATCCAAGATGCCATGAATAAGTACAATGGTAGGAGCGGTTTAGCGGACGAGGGGTCTGCCGGCAAATAGATCTCGCTGGTAGATCTCGCTGTTAGTGCAGAGAAATTGTAATTAGCAACCGGGTTCCTTCGGGTACCTCGGATACACACATGTAGTTGGCTTTCACCTAATTATTGGAGCTTTGTTTTGGCAGGTAACTTGGCAGTTTACGAAGGTATGTTCATTTTGGACTCAAATCGTCTGGCACGCGACCGTGATGGTTTGCCCAGCGATTTGTCTTCCATCATCGAAGGCGCTGGCGGTCAGGTCGAGGTGAGCCGCTTGTGGGAAGAACGACGACTGGCATATCCAATTAATGGCCAACGAAAAGGCTCTTATTGGATTATGTACTTCCGAGGCCCAACTTCCAGCATCGGTGAGCTCAACCGCCAGTTTGAATTGAAAGATGGCGTGATGCGCCACCTATTCATTCGCTTGCCCGATAGCCTGGTCGAGCCAATTCTGGAACACGCCAAAGGAAACTCGGTCGAGGCGCCTGCTCCCGAAGAAACAAATGGAAGCCCGAAAGAGTCCGCCTCGGCGGAGACTGTCACTGAGGCCGTCGAGGCTTCGGCCACCTAAGTTTCAGCATCCAGTATTTCGTTGGTTTCTAGGAGTTCGTCAATCTTCTCGACCCGATGATTGCCAGTTCTATCCAGGTTTGTTAATCTACGGTACAAGCGTTCAGTAGGCAAGCCCGGGTGTGAGCCTCAACTGTATCCCGAGAAGATTTGATAAATATCGCAAGCAAAGGAGTCGTAGCATGGCCAGCTTCAACCGCGTTGTACTGATGGGGAATCTCACCAGAGACCCAGAGCTACGCTACATTCCTAGCGGCACGGCAGTTTCCGATATCGGCTTGGCTGTGAACGATCGCGTTAAGCGTGGCGACCAATGGGTCGACGAGGCGACGTTTGTCGACGTCACTCTTTGGGGCCGAACTGCAGAGATTGCAAACGAGTACCTCAGCAAGGGCTCGCCTGTGCTCATCGAAGGTCGCTTGAAGCTCGACACCTGGGAAAAAGAGGGCCAGAAGTTCTCTAAACTTAAGGTGGTAGGAGAACGCATGCAGATGGTAGGTGCTCGTGGTGGCGGGGGCGGAGGAGGAGGCGGAAATCGCGGTGGCGATTCCCAAGGCCAAGCCCCACACTACAGTGGTGCCCAGTCGAATGCACCTGCGTCTATGCCACCCAACGACGAAATTCCGTTTTAATAGAGTGGCTAGCCAAATAGTGAGCCATCTAAGCACATTTCATTTAATCATTACTTCAAACGTCCGATAGTTTGCCATGACAACGAAACAAAAGAAGCTCAAACGCCGTGCCCACAAGTTCAAGCGACTGCCTCGCGGTCCTCAAGGTGGGATTGAATTGCTGTTGATCCACAGTGTCGAAGATCTAGGCAAGCAAGGCGATGTTGTCGAAGTTAAGCCAGGCTATGCTTACAACTATCTCCTGCCACAGGGAATGGCCACCTTTGCTACCGACCACCATAAACGTATGGTCGAAAAGCATCGTGTGAAGCTCCAAGAATTGGAGAAAGCCGCCCAAGCAGATCTCCGCAAATTTGCTGCTGAAATCGCCAAGCAAAGCATCACTATCGAGGCCAACGCAACCGAGGATGGCCATCTCTACGGCAGCGTTGGTGCTCCAGAGATTGTGGCCGCTTTGAAGAAAAGCGACATCTCTTTGGCAGCCGATCAGATTCGCCTGGAAGGCGTGCTCAAGGAACTTGGACTCTATACTGTCAAATTCCGTCTATCGAGTGAAGTCGACGGCGAATTGAAGGTTTGGGTTGTGCCAACTACCGGTGGCGACGAAGAGTAATTGTCGCGAACTTGTTATCGACGGGCAATTGTCGCATGACGTAGGGCGGCAAACTGATTCGAGTGGTTTATCTACTGCCAGGAGTCTCGCCGCGGTGAGACGCTATTCTTAGTTAGATGGAGCGACCAGCCGATGTCGACGATCGACAACTTTCCGTCCGAAGCTTCTGATTCTTCTTCTCGCGGCAAATCGAACCGTCCGAGCGACAGGCAACTCCCTCAGCACGCAGACGCCGAAAAGTCTGTATTGGGAAGCATCCTGCTCTTGCCGGAAGTATTCGACGAAGTAGCCCTCATTCTGCGACCCCACGATTTCTACAATCAGGCAAATCGAACTCTTTTCGAACACCTGCTGGGCATGCACGACGATGGGCAACAAATCGACGTCATGCTGCTCATTGATAGACTTCGCAAAGCGGATAAGTTCGAAGCCATTGGTGGGTCCGCCTATATTGCCGAAGTTGGGCAACAAGTATCTACCGCGGCCCACGCCGAACACTACGCTCGTCTGGTGGCAGAAAAAGCTACGCTCCGGTCACTTATTCTGGCCGGTACAGACATTCTGCACGATGCATACGAATCAGGCAGCGATGCCCGCCAGATGCTGAGTCGTGCCGAGGAAAAGATCTTTGGCATCTTAGAATCGCGTGGCGGTGGTGAAGTCAATGCCGTCAGCGATGTCCTCCAAGACGCCATGGATCGAATCGATGCCAGGATGGAGCAGCACCATGCTTTTGCTGGCCTGGAAACTGGGTTTGAGGACTACGACCAACTCACTGGTGGATTGCAAAACTCGGAACTCACGATTTTGGCCGCGCGGCCGAGTATGGGCAAAACCGCGTTGGCAATGAACATTGCCGAACACATTATCATGCAATTGCAAGTGCCGGTGCTGTTTGTCAGCCTCGAAATGTCCTCGCTGGAACTAGTCGATCGCCTGCTCTGCAGTGTGGCCGAAGTGAACGGCCATCGGCTCCGCAACGGTACGATAACGTCCGAGGAAAGGCAAAAGCTAGTCCAAGCCTCCGTGGAACTGAGCAAATCGCCACTCTATATCGACGATTCTCCTAGCCGCACAATGACCGAAATCAGTGCGAATGCTCGACGACTCAAGAGGCGAGAAAACCTCGGCCTGATAGTAATCGATTACTTGCAGCTGATCGAACCCGATAATGCCCGTGACCCCCGCCAGGAACAAGTTGCCAAGATTGCTCGGCGGCTAAAGGGCCTTGCACGCGAGTTGGAAGTCCCCGTTCTTTGCCTGGCTCAATTGAACCGACAGGTAGAGGCCACGCGAGACAACAAGCCACAACTCAGTCACCTGCGTGAGTCGGGGGCAATCGAGCAGGACGCCGACGTCGTGATGTTCGTCCATCGCGAAGAATACTACCAATCAAACGACGAAGATCGCGAACGCGTCCGCGGCGAGGCCGATTTGCTCGTCCGCAAACAACGCAACGGCCCCACGGGCGACGTCAAACTCACTTGGCTGCACGATTTCACCCGCTTCCGCAACTTCGCCCAGAAACCATATGCGGAATTCGAGACCTACGGTACGCCGGACTTCTAGACTCGTGATTGGCCAATGAAGCCGAGGCAAAGGCAAGTTAGCTGTCGTAGGGTGGTGCCGTCAGGCCCACCGAGAGTGAGATATATGACATTGACCCCTTCGGTGTGCCGCCGCCTTGCTATGGCACACCCTACTTGCTGCGCAGCCGCTACCCTGGGTAGATGAAGGTTAAGAAATTTACCCTGAAAGGGTTTAACAAAATGTACAACCCTTTCAGGGTAGAGATGATGTCGGTTTGCACCCAGGGTAGATCGCTTCGCGATCAACCCTGGGCTACGGTATTTATCCCCTTCGGGGAATGCGTAGGCTAAAACGCTGAGTCAACATCCAATCAATCTATCCAGCCTCTAGTTCCTCATCCGCAAGAACTGCTAGCAGCACTGGCGTGTCGAATTCCCTAGTTCTGTAAGGCGAGCCACACGCCGAATGGGAACTCGCCTTGCCGAGGCTTCGCCAATCGGCTATTTCTTCGCGGCCAAACAGTGGCAGATCTGTGGAAGAAGTCCACCGATTGGTCCCGATACTCTCTTCTCAACTCACGATACTACCGGCACCTATGTATTTTTCAGAGACTCTAACGCAACGATGGCGCGGGCTGTGCCTGGTCGGTCTGCTATTAGCTTTCGGGCTATTCCGCGGAACATCGACGTGCGTAGTTGCTGCGGAACCATTGCCTGCGCCCGAGCAGCAGGTACCCCCTGAGCAATTGGTTTCTGAGATTCGCATTCTCGGTAACGACACAATTTCTGCATCCCAAGTGGCCGACCAGCTAAACACGCGAGTGGGTCGCCCGTTTGACAAACATCTCGTGGAAAGCGACGTTCGTCGCCTAGCGAACTTGGGCTGGTTTGTCGACGTGAAGCCCTTGTACGAGGCTACCGCACAAGGTCGGATCGTTATTTTCCAAGTCGTTGAGCGACCAACCATTCGCTACATCAACTACTTGGGCAACGAGAAAGTCAAAGACAAGACCCTCAAAAAGGAAACCGGCCTGAAAGATGGTGGAGCTGTGGATCCCTACGCGGTGGAAGAGGGTAGACGCAAGATCAAGGAGTACTACGTCTCCCGTGGCTACAACAAGGCCCAAGTAACTATCTTGGAAGGCTCAAAGCCTACCGACCAGGGGATCGTCTATCTAATTAACGAAGGCGTTTCTCAGAAAGTATGGGATGTAGATTTCGTCGGTAACAATTTCGTTAGCGATGGTCGCTTAAAAACTGTCATCAAGTCAAAGCCCCCAATTGTTAAGTTGATCAAGGGTTATTTGGATCGAAATCAACTGAAAACTGACGTCGAGCAACTTACGGCCTACTACCGAGCCTTCGGCTTTTTTCAAGCTAAAGTCAGCCGGAAAATTGATTTCAACGAGAAAGGCAACTGGGTTAATCTTACGTTTGTCATTGATGAGGGTCCCCGCTACAAGGTTCGCAGTGTGCGTTTCCTGGGAAACACGAAGTTTGAGCCCGAGGCCATGGCCGAAGCCGCTAAGCTAAACGCCGGGCAACCCTTCGAGCAAAGCAAAGTCCAACGCGATCGCCTTTGGGTGCAAGAACTCTACGGCAGCCACGGCTATGTATTTGCCGATGTCCGCCCGGAACCGGTGTTTCTAGAGGAGCCTGGCGAGCTCGATCTGCTGTACCACATTGATGAGGGTGAGCAATTTCGAGTGGGAAGGATTTTTGTTCACATTGGTGGCGATAATCCGCACACGCGTATCCAGACCGCGCTCAATCGCATGACACTGCGCCCTGGCGACATCATGGATATTCGCGAGCTTAAGGCCAGTGAACGACGTTTAATGGCCAGCAGTCTGTTCCATAGCGATCCCGCTACGGGAGTGAAACCGAAGATCTCCTATCGGATTCCGGACGATTCAGATTTCGGAATTGCCTCGCCACCGGGTCGTCGGACGGCTAGCCGAGAACGGAAAATCCAGGGGCAGAGCCCTGACGATCTAGGACCACCCGTACTGGCTCCGCCCAGTATGGGCAAACCGCGATCTGCCTACGAGACGATGTCCAATGACGGGATGGAAGTGCACATCCAATGCGATAACGTCGAGCATTACGAGCGTTGGCTAGAGGCTGAGGAGATAAAACAATCGGAGACTCCGGCAACGGCTTCAGATGAAGTGGTTATCCGTGGCCAGAGCCCTGCTCCTGGGCAAGTGAATAATGCCTATTCTGGCCTAACGACAGGCACGACTAATCCTGCCTATGGGGGGACTTTAGTTGGAGCGACAGGGCCCACTACGCGACCCGTTGCTGTCCAACCGACCGCTGGATCAGGTCCTACCTATGCACCGCAACCCGGTGTTCAGCAGGCGCAGTATTCAGAGAGTATTCCGCCACCAGCGGGCGGGTATGGACCGGTCTTGGGTTATCCAGCCAACACGGTACCCGGGTATCAGTACTTCCCCAACGGTCACTTTGGCCTGCCCGGTCAGCCTTACCCTGAACAAACGGTCGACATTTTCTTTGATGGCCAAGAGACGCAAACAGGGCGATTGATGCTGGGAGTCGGTGTGAACTCCGATGCCGGCGTTGTTGGTAATATTGTTTTGGACGAACGCAACTTCGACTGGCGACGTCCGCCACAGAGCTTCGAAGATTTTCGTAATGGTACTGCCTGGCGTGGTGCGGGCCAACGTTTCCGAGTCGATGCGTCGCCCGGTAGCCAGGTGAATCGATATCTCGTCAGCTTTACGGAACCCTATCTATTTGATAGTCCGGTCAGTTTGAGCCTGGGTGGTTCGTATTTCGACCGTCGCTTCCGGGATTGGGACGAACAACGACTCGGCGGACGAGCAGCCCTTGGCTACAAGTGGGTAGAACGCGACGTTTCGACCGTGTTCACCTATCGCGGAGAGAACGTCAACATTAGCGATGCTCCATTGGCTTTTGATGGTGGTGGAGCTGTTCAAGTTGCAGATTTGGCGGAAGCACTAGGGGATAACTCGCTGCACGGGTTCAAACTGGCTGTGATCAATGATACGCGGGACAGCACATTCCTGCCCACGCAGGGGCACTATTTAGAGGTTTCCGGCGAGCAGGTGATTGGAACCTTTGATTACCCACGCGTTATGATCGATGGCCGGACTTACTATCTGATTCGCGAACGTCCCGATCACTCGGGTCGACACGTACTTAGCTTGGCTACCAATATTGGCTATTCGGGTACGCAAACACCTGTTTACGAGCACTTTTTCGCGGGTGGATTTTCAACCCTGCGTGGATTCGACTTCCGAGGTGCTTCGCCCGTTGATATGGGTGCGGAGGTGGGTGGTCATTTCCAATGGCTGAATTCGGCGCAGTATCTGTTCCCCATTACTGCCGATGACATGCTGCATGGCGTGGTGTTCTGCGACTTTGGTACGGTGGAACAAGATGTGGAGATCAACGACTTCCGCGTCGCCCCGGGTGTGGGTCTGCGGATTACCGTGCCGGCGATGGGACCTGCTCCGATTGCACTCGACTTTGCCTGGGCGGTGAATCACGCCGACTTCGATGATCGCCAGGTCTTCAGCTTCAGCATGGGCTTCAATCGCTAGGCCTCTGTAGAGGGGCTTGGAACCGGTTGTGTCGCCCGAAATCTGTCACACAACATCTTGTGTAATTATCGAAACCCCGAAAGCGTTTTTTTCTGAAGTCTGAGGACGCGCTGCGTGTTGCTCAGGTTTCGGTGGCGGGCGCGAAACCGCAAGCGTTGGTGCGGGACAACTGGGTGGGAATGTGATTGATCGCTTTGTTCTCGCCCTTTGATTCTCCTCGACGGGCTGACCGAAACGAAGGGATGGCTCTAGGTTTTCTGTGAGGAACTGGAGATGTTCTGCCTAGTGAAATCTTGCCAAGGCGAGCAGAACTATCGGAGACAGCTTCGGCGGGAAAATTAGAACATCCCCGCTTCTATTGGGAAGGGTACGAATCAGGGGAGTCCCGAGAAAAAACATTGTCCTTCACGGTACTGGAGATTGTTATAATCAGCAGCATCTTCTGCCAAACGACCAACCCAAATATGCGGAAAGGGAAGGTGTGCGATGCTTCGCTGCGGATTGAGACTTGTTGTCCTGCTTTGTTTATCGGTCTTGGTCGCGAAGCAATCGCAAGGGGCCGACCCGATTAAGCTCAATGGCCCGCTCGCCCCTGGTTCATTCTTTGACGTTACGGTCCCCAACTGGTTCAGCCCCGACTCGGCAAACGTAATCTATCGGGTCGATCAAGATACGCCCTCTGTATATGAACTGTATAGCGTGCCCTCCGGTGGAGGAACGCCCACTAAACTCAACGGGCCCCTGGTAGCGAACAGTAGCGTCGCTGAACGTACTTATGTGTATAGTCCCGATTCCTCACGAGTTTCTTATGTAGCCAGTCAGAACGAACAGTTTGAATTCGACCTCTTCACGGTACCAACCACGGGAGGGACTCCGGTCAATCTCAGCAATGTATCAGGGATGTTTGCAGGGGTACTCACGGATGGGATACATTTTAGCCCTGACTCGAGTCAGGTTATCTATCTTGGCGATCCCAATGCATCGTTTGTCTACAATCTCTACAGCGTTCCCGCTAGCGGCGGTACGCCTATCAAGCTCAACGACACGCTTGTCGCCGGCGGCGCGGTCGATGAAGATCGGCTACTAATAACACCCGATTCTAGCTATGTCATTTACCATGCCGACCAAGATGTAAACGACCAGGACGAAATCTATAGCGTTCCTCTCACTGGCGGAACGCCCGTCAAGCTCAATGGAGCAATTACGCCGGGAGGCGATGTCAACTTCAGCCTGTTAAGTTCAGACTCTAGCCGCGTGGTTTACAGGGCCGATCAGGATTCGGACAACGTCACCGAAATCTACAGCGTTCCTGTGACTGGGGGTGTTCCGGTCAAGCTCAACACGACGCCTGCCATCGGCGGTGATATTTCTTCCTTTCTGATAAGTGCCGATTCCAGTCGCGTTGTTTATTACGGGGATCAAGATACAAACGATGTCTCCGAACTCTACAGCGTTCCACTTGCTGGAGGGACGCCTCTCAAACTTAACGGTTCACTAGGTGGTGGCGATGTCTATAATCCTCAGATTTCTCCCGATAGTAGTCGGGTGGTGTATTACATCGATGATGGAACTCTAAACAACTTGGAGCTCTATAGTGTGCCGATCGCGGGAGGGACGCAGGTTAAGCTCAATGGCCCACTCGTTTCCGGTGGCAACGTATCGTCAATACAATTTTCTCCCGATTCCAGTCGAGTTACTTACCGAGCCGACCAGGAAACGGACGGGACGTTTGAACTCTATAGCGTTCCCACGGCGGGCGGTGTGCCCACCAAACTGAACGCCTCTCTGACCGCAGGCGGGAACGTTACCTTCTTTGAACACAATCCCGATTCCAGCCGCGTGGTTTACTATGCCGACCAAGAAACGGATGGGGCGAACGAACTCTATATTGTGCCCAGCGAAGGGGGAACGCCGGTGAAAATCAACGGTTCGCTAGTTGCCGGGGGGAGTGTTTCCGATTTTGAGATCAGCCCCGATGGCCGGAAAGTTCTTTACTATGCCGATCAAGATACGGATGGTGTGAACGAAATCTATGTCCGAATTATTCGCGAACATGCTCAGACGGGCGGCGGCGACTGGGATTCCGCCAGCACCTGGAACCAAGGCGTCCTGCCCGATCAGGTGATGCAGGTGTACCTCGAAACATCGGCAACAGTTACTGCCACCGGTGCGGCATCGGTTCGTAACGTCAATGAACTCTCCATCGGCGGTGGCGCGGGGACTAGTACATTAAGCCTCACCGGGGGCGCGGTTATCTCGGCACTCAATGGCATTTCAGTCCCTGCAGGTGGAATTGTGCGTGGAGATGGACGCCTTGAAGGAGATGTTAAGGATCTGGCAGGCGAACTGCGCGCCACTGCTGGTCATACACTGACACTTGCAAGCGTCTCAGCCGCCAATGAGGGGCGAATAGTGCTGCAAGGAGGAACGCTGGAAGTGAATTCGACTCTCAGCAATGGACCAAGTGGCGAGATTGTTGGTCGCGGGGCATTGTATACTGGTGGTTTGACGAATGCCGGACAAGTATTGTTTTCAGCTGGATTAACAGACGTGTTTGGCGTGGTCACCATGTCTGGCGGGGTCGGCGAGATTCTCGTCAGCGGAGCCGGCACTGCGACTTTCTACGACGATGTGGCTCACGATGGCGATGAAATTCGCACTAGCGGCAACAGCACCACGGTTTTCTTTGGCGATGTCATTGGCCCCGGCCCCTTCACCGGCACCGGTCTGGTTCAGATGGAGGGCGGATATTTTCCTGGCTCGAGTCCGGCCGCTGTCCCCTTTGCGGGAGACCTGTTTTTCGGATCAGGGGCTAGCCTGGAAGTTGAGATCGGCGGGCTATTGCCCGGTAGCGAACATGATCAATTGGCCGTCGCGGACGTCCTGTCGCTAGGCGGAACGCTCGATGTAAATTTGATTAATGGATACATGCCCGAGGTGGGTGACCAGTTCGACATTCTCGCCGCCAATGATCTCCAAGGCAAATTTGACGATCTGCAGTTGCCATCACTAACGGGAGGATTGCAGTGGGTGTTAGACTACCAATCAGACGGTGTTTCGCTGCTGGTCGCGCTAGCCGGCGATTTTGACGTAGATGGCGATGTTGATGGTCTCGATTTCTTGCTCTGGCAACAAGATCCAACTGTTGGTCTGCTTAGCGACTGGGAGAACAACTACGGCACGATGGCAGGGACCGCCACGGCGGCTGCAGTTCCCGAGCCGAGTTCGATGTTGCTATTCATTGCTGTATCTAGTTATGCGGGTAGGTGGCGACGCAGGTAATCGATTCGCGTAGGCGCTGGGTTACCTTCTGCCTAAGATGGTCGGGAGCTTCCTGCGGTCGAACACCCAACGAGCCTCTATGCTTATCCGCTACGCGACGATCCTGGTCTATTTCGGAATACTGGTCGTCATCGGGATCGTGGCTGCCCGACGTGTTCACAGCATTAGCGATTATTTCGTCAGCGGTAAGCGGCTCAACTATTGGGTTGTGGCGTTCTCTTCGCGGGCGACGGGGGAATCGGCGTGGCTGCTATTGGGGCTCACCGGGTTGGGTGCCGCGGTGGGGTTGCGGGCCATGTGGGTGGTGGTGGGTGAGTTGCTGGGTGTGGGCCTCGCCTGGTTCGTGCTGGCCCGACCGTTCAAGGCGGCGACCGATCGCTACGAATCGATTACGGTGATCGATTACCTGGGCAGCCGATTCTCCGGAAGCGAGGGTGCCCGGGCAGCGGTGGTGCGATTGAGAATCACGGCCGCGATTGCCTTGAGTCTGTTTGTGACGATCTACGTCAGCGCTCAAATCGACGCCACCGGCAAGGCGTTCGCCACCTTTCTCGATTGGAACTACTTCGTGGGAGCGCTCGTCGGCTTTGCCATCGTCGTGGCCTACACAACGACGGGAGGGTTCACGGCGGTAGCCTGGTCGGATGTGTTCCAGGGCTCGCTGATGTTGTTGGGTTTGGTGGCGTTGCCGATTGCCGGGTGGATGGCTTTGCCGGGGGATACGTCCCTGGCCGAGGCGTTGCGCTTGCAAGATGCGGCCCTGCTCAGTTGGGCGGGCGCGGGGGGATGGTCGCTTTCCAACGTGTTGGTGATCGTCAGCTATGTGGCCATCGGCTTGGGCTTTTTGGGTTCGCCACAGATCTTTGTGCGTTTCATTTCATTGCGAGACGAAAACGAGATTGCCGCGGGTCGGTGGGTTGCGATCTTGTTCACTTTGCTGACCGACGTATCGGCTGTGGCAGCGGGAATGGTGGGACGTAGCCTATTGGTGCCAAGAGAAACTCCGCTGGCCAAGGTGCTGGGCCCCGGGGGCGAAGACGTGTTGCCACAATTGGTGGCGGAGGTGTTTCCTGCGTTTATCGTCGGCATCTACATCGCTGCGGTGTTGGCGGCAATTATGTCGACGATCGATTCGCTGTTGATTGTGGCGGCCAGTTCGCTCACCCGTGATTTGTATCAGCAGACCTATCGTCCCACGCTGAGTGAGGAGCGGCTGACACGATTGTCCCGCTGGGTGACCGTCGCCCTGGCCGGCGTGGCTCTGGTGATTGCCCTGACGGTGGCGGTTGCTTCGCCCGATCGCACGGTGTTTTGGTACGTGATTTTCGGCTGGTCGGGCATCACCGCCACGTTCTGCCCGATGATGATCCTCTGTCTGCTATGGCCTCGCTACAACGTGGCCGGTGCGATGGCGTCGCTGGTGGTGGGCATGCTGGGCGTGCCGTTCTTCAAATTCGTCGTGCCGCAACTGGGAGAGTTTGGTGTGGAGTTTGCCAAACTGGAGGAATTGGCGCCCTCGTTCGCGGCGAGTTTGCTGGCGGGGGTGGTCGCGACTTGGATGACGAGGACAAAAACGGCGTAGGTGGTTCACCTCTCCGCTGGAATCTCAGAACGAGAATCAGCCGAATCGATGTAAACTTCTGGTTGATCTTAAGCCCGTCTCTAGCCTGCCCAAGCCGATGAAGTTGAGGCTGCTTTTGAATTGTTCAACCCCATGTTACGCCGAAGGCGTTGTACTCATTAGCCCAGGGTTGATCGTGAAACGATCTACCCTGGGTGTTGGTGTGCAAAAACACTTACCCTGTAAGGGTTGCACTCTGTGTACAACCCTTTCAGGGTAGGAATGATGCTTCTTCAACCCAGGGTAGCGGCTGCGCCGCAACCCTGGGCTACGGTCTCTATCCCCGTTGGGGAATTCACCGCCGTGAAACGCTAAGGCAATTTCGATTCATTCCTGAGCCTGCGGTGCAGACGGTTTCCACACTCGGTAAGACTCTTCGAGGTGGAAACTTACTTCTTTAAGCCGAATCTCCCCAGAGTGCGTTCTTGCACGAATCCAAGAAGTTTCTTTACTACGGATTCACCTCGACGGGAACTTCCGCCGCTCCGCAAGTCGGACAGCCAGCGTGCGGTGCGGCGTCGAAGTTGCGCTGCCTGAGGCGGAAGTAGTCGAAGTGCGAGGGATAGGGTCGTTGGTAATAGCTGCCGACTACGATCGGCGGTGCAAAGAATCCGCCGTAGCCCCCGTAACCAAAGTTGGGTTGGCCATAGAATCCGCCGCCATGAAAGCCGCGATTTCCGTGAGATCGGTTGCGCTGGTAGGTGGGGCCGCCTTCGCCCGCTAGTGCCAAATTACCGGATAGGCAAAGCACTAAGCAAATTGTTATTAAAAGATGTCGCATAGCTGCTCAGAATTTTGAAGTAGGAAGTTTGAGTGTTGAAGTCGATCATTCACACTCCACACTTGAGAGTTCCTACTTCTATCCTAGGCAGATAGAGTGCGGAGAATCCACTAGAAAAGGGTTTGGAATTGCCGTGAGCGGGGACGCCACGGCTCGCTGCGCAAGTGAGAGACTCTGAATTCTTGCGAATCCAGCTACGTAAGAGTTTGAGTATTGAAGTAGATACTTCAAACTTCAAACATCAGAATTCTCACTTCAAACATTACATGAGCCGATCGCGGGGATCTTCCATGCTTTCGGCCATTTTATTGAGCGCTTCGGTCTCGATTTGGCGGACGCGCTCGCGGGTGAGGCCCAAAGTTTCGCCGATTTCTTTGAGGGTCCGCGGTTGTTGATTATCCAGTCCAAACCGCATTTTCAGCACAGTCGCTTCGCGCTCGTCCATCGTGTGGAGCATGTTCATGACATGCTTGAGGCTGTCGCTCTCGACCAGGGCGTCGTCGGGGCTTTGCTGACGTTCGTCCATCACCATGTCGCCCAGCGTCCAACCGGCTTCGGTTTGGTCAGTCTGCGGCGTGGCGTTGTAGATTTTGATCGCCTTTTTGATGATCGGTAGCTTCTTCTTGGGCAGACCCAGTACGCGGGCGATCTCTTCGGGCGTCGGGGTGCGATCCAGCTCTTCGGTTAATCGCGAGGTGGCACGACGCCACTTGGAAAGCAACTCGACCATGTAGGCGGGGATGCGGATTGTTTTGCCGGTGTTGATGAGTGCCCGCTTGATCGATTGTTTGATCCAGTAACTCGCATAGGTACTGAACCGGGTGCCCACGCCGGGATCGAAGCCTTCGACGGCACGCAAAAGACCTAGATTTCCCTCTTCAATCAGGTCCTGCAGGCTCAAACCTTTGCCGGAATAGCCGCGGGCAATGTTTACCACCAAGCGCAGATTGGCGCGGACCATCCGATCGCGAGCGGCTAAGTCGCCATTTCCAATTCGAACCGCTAGTTCACGCTCTTCGTCCGCGTTTAAGAGTGCGGTTTCGTTGATCTCACGGAGGTAGGTCTCAAGCGGTGTTTGTACCGCGGAACCGGATTTCCGCTTCTTGGTTGTCGTAGCCATGGTTGTTCTTGCCGATCGTATTGCTGGGCGGAAGTGTCGTGCTATTGCGCTGGTGAGCGCCGACGACCGGCAATCCATGCCTGACTTCGGGTTGTTTTTCGTTTCTGAAGAAATGCTCGGCTAGACCCTTAGCACTCGCATGTCCCGTTAAAAAGACTATCGACGGCCCGCTAGCAAACCCTGCAGGGCAGGCAAAATGTAACGCCGTGAGACGAATGTGCGCGAAGCGCGGGAAGTAGCGATCGAAGGGGCAATCGTTCAAACGATCGCGAGATTCGCCTGGCAAATGGGGCGTAGGGTGTGCCAAAGCAACGCGACGGCACACCGAAAGGGTCGATTCAGCACCTTCACTGTCGGTGGGCCTAGCGGCGCCACCCTACGGAAAATTGCAATAAAAAAAGAGGTGGGCGCTGGGCACCCACCCCTTAGGAGTGTTTCATTCTCTTGATGTGAAGCCTAGGCGTCTTTCTCTTCCGTTTCGGCCTCAGCTGATTCCTCAGGTGCGGCCTCTGCCGAGTCTTCGGATTGTTCGGCCTGTTCTGGCTCCGCTTCCGAGTTGGCTTCTTCGGCAGGGGCCTCAGTTGCTTTCTCGGTTGCTTCCTCGGTGGGTGCTTCGGTGGCTGCACTCTTGAACAACGGACCGCTGTCCGAGCCAATACCACCCTTCAGGTCGCCAGAATCGGTGCGGGACGCCGACTCGGCTGCTTCCGCTTCGGCAGCAGCCGCTTCGTCTTCCTCGGCCCATTCGACTCGCTTACGCGAGAGACCAATTTTGCGTTCCTCGGAATCGACGCGAAGGATCTTCACTTCGATGTCGTCGCCTACGTTGACAACGTCCTGTGGATTCTCGACCTTGTGGTCGGCCAACTCTGAAATATGCAGGAGGCCTTCCAATCCGTCTTCTAGTCCCACGAACACGCCAAAGTTGGTGATCTTGGTGACTTTGCCTGCGACAAGCTGACCCTGTTGGTAGCGATTGGGGATGTCTGTGGCCCAGGGATCTTCGTCCATCTGCTTGAGACCCAAGGCGATGCGGCGACGTTCCTGATCGACCGAGAGCACCTTGCACTCGATCTCCTGGCTCTTCTCGACCACTTCGCTGGGGTGGCTGATTTTGCGAGTCCACGACATGTCGCTCACATGGAGCAGGCCATCAATTCCTTCTTCGATCTCGATAAACGCCCCGTAATTGGTAAGGTTGCGAACCTTACCTTTGACCAGGCTCTCAAGCGGATAGCGATCGGCAACTTTTTCCCAAGGATTGTCTTGGGCTTGCTTCATGCCGAGCGAGACTTCCTGCTTCTGCTCGTCGATCCGCAGAACGACAACGTCGATCTCGTCGTCGATCGATACAAGCTCGCTGGGATGGCTGATACGCTTGGTCCAAGACATCTCGCTGATGTGGACCAGACCCTCGATGCCGTCCTCCAGTTTGACAAAGGCACCGTAGCTCATCACGTTGACAACCGTACCCTTCACAGTGGAATTGACCGGGTACTTCTCGGCCACGTTTTCCCATGGGCTCTTCGACTTTTGCTTCAGTCCCAGAGCAATCTTTTCTTTCTCGTAGTCGATGTGCAGGATCTGCACTTCCAGCTCGTCATCGATCTTCACCATCTCCGAAGGATGGTTGATACGGCCCCAACTCATATCGGTGATATGCAGCAAGCCGTCGATTCCGCCAAGGTCGACGAACGCGCCGAAGTCGGCGATATTCTTGACGACACCCTTGCGAAGTTGGCCCACTTCCAGATCCTTGAGCAATTCGCTCTTGCGCTCAGCTCGTTGGGCTTCGATCATGCTGCGACGGCTGACCACAATGTTGCGGCGGGCGTCGTCGATTTTCAGCACCATGCACTCGATGGTTTTGCCGATGTATTCGCCAATGTCGTGCGGCCGACGGATATCGACCTGGCTGGCTGGCAGGAAGACGTTGACGCCAATGTCGACCAGCAATCCACCCTTGATCTTGCGAGTGACTTCGCCGGAAACGACGTCGCCCTCGTGAACGGTCTCCATGACCTTCATCCACTTTTCGATCTTCTCAGCCTTGCGTTTGCTAAGAACGATCATTCCGCGATCATCGAGTCGGCCTTGAGTGTCTTCGACATCTTCGATCAGCACGCGAATCGTTTGGCCCACCTCGGGCTGCTCTTCGTCTTCGTCCCACTCGTTGAGGGGAATCGTGCCTTCACTTTTATAACCAACGTCGACCAAGACCATTTCGTCGTCGACGCGAATGATTTTGCCTTCGACTATTTCGTTGACATCTACGTATTGGCTATCTAGCCAACTGGTATCTTCTTCGGTGAGCGAGCCAACTGCTGCTTCCCAATCTTCTTCAGAGACGTCAAATTCGCGGATTAAGTTACGGTTAACCATAGGATGAAAGAACCAAATCTGGTGGCTGGCGAAACGGCTCGCCGCAGGGGGAGACCACCTAAAAAAAGTTGTGAACCTGGGGGCACGGCCATCGACGCCGATAGCTCTTTGCGCAGCCCTCAAGGAAAGCCCCTCATCGTAGCAAAGTGCCCGGGGGGTGGCAATTGGGGTCGGGGGGTGCTGGGGGCGGGATTAATGCTGTTTTGGCGGTTCTTTTCGGGGCTGGTGATGGGTCCCCGGCGATGCATCGCATCGCGGCTGTTTAGTTTTCTTAGGAAGCGCTAGACAGAGAAAGGTTCGGAGCTAGCCGCGTTGCCACGCAACGCCAAGCAGTTCGAATAAGTGTCGACGAAAAAAGCCCCGGAGCGAAGGGCCCCGAGGCTTGTCTCAGATTCTAGCTAGGTAGTGCAGCCTAGTATTGCTGCATCGCTCGTTGCTGGCAGGCTTTGCAGCCGGTGTTGCCGACGGAGATGCCGGTGTCGACATCGCCGCGGTAGAACGAGCTATACGTCTGCGGCTCTTGCTTACCATCTTGGAACTTGGTGAGCGTCTTCTCCCACTGCTTGCCCGTGAGCTGACCCGTTTTCTTGGTCAGTACGAACTCACCCTTCTTGTCGATAATCGCCGTGAATGGGAATTCGGTGGCGTGGAAGGCGCTGGCCACTTTCTTGCCGTGCTTGGTGCTGGCATCGATGTGGCAGAGTTGATATGACTCGAGCAATTCGCCTTGCTCGCCTTTGACGTCCAATTGCTCTTCTTTCAAGGCTTGCTTGGGCTGGTTTGGCTTGTCGAGCACCACGAGCAAGGGTCGCTCGTTCTTGCGAGTTGCTGCCAGGGCTTTGGTGTAGTTGGACTGCCACTTGGCCCCGCCGGTTTCCATCGAAACGGGTGAGGCTTGTACAGCTCCAAAAGTGACCAAAACCGCAATCAGTGTATGTACCATCTTCAAACTCCTTTTTGGGGCGAGATGCCGCCGAAATTGAGTCTCCCTAACTCACATTTAGGCAACTAAGCTGTGAATGCTATCCGTGGCAAGCTCGCAAGATTTGGGCAATCGAAGGACGGGGTGATCAAGGATGTCGATCTATTTCCAGTGGGTGACTGGTAGCAAAGTCCGTCGAATGCTTATGGGTGACAGGAAAGTCGGTGGGAAGGGGGAGACCCGTGTCTCCGGTAGGTGACGTTTCATATTGCAGATGGCCTGGGCAACGCTGCCCCCCGGGCCAAAGCGTGTCTTTCGGGAAAATTGTGCGGGTTCAGCCTGAAGGTTCAAGGCAAGAAATAGACACATGTCTTCGATTTGCAGTAGGCAATTTTAGGAAGTAGCTGCGAATAAACGACTTAGGAGTCGAGACTGGACTCGGTGAATATTTGTTTCAATTCGAACCCAAAGTTACCGAAACTTCCAGTCTTCTCCCGTCTCTCAAAATAGTCAGCTTAATAACCTGCCCTGGGCGGTACTGCCAAATCTTATCGCGGAACTGCACGCCGGTCCGCATCGGCTCGCCTTCGACGGCCAAGATACGGTCTGCATGAGAGCGATCGACCGTCTCGGTTTCGTAGACCACCGGCCCCTGTTGGCGACGTTGGACCACTTTGCGGAAACCTTGTAGGCCGGCCTTTTCGGCGGGGCCCCCTGGTGCCAGACGTGCTACGACCAGACCGGTCTCGGTTTCCATCACGTGCGTGACGCCGATATCCGCCTTCACAATTCGGCCGTTATCAATGAGCTCGGGCACCATTTGCTTGATGCGGTCGATGGGAATGGCGAATCCCACACCAGCGTTTTGACCGGTTTTAGTAGCAATCGCCACGCACATGCCAATCATCCGCGAATTAGAATCGAGCAACGGCCCGCCCGAGTTGCCAGGGTTCATTGCCGCGTCGGTTTGGATGAGTGCTTCCATGTCGCGACCGGGCACACGACTGGGAAGATCGCGGTTCAAGCTGGAGATGATGCCTGTGGTTAGCGTACCACCCCAGCCGAAGGGAGTGCCCAAAACATAAACGCGCTGTCCTACGCGAAGATTATCGGAGCGTCCCATGGTGATGGGATATAGCTTTTCCGGGGGAGCATCGACTTTGAGAATTGCAATATCTTGCTCGCGATCTTTGCCCACCAACACGGCAGGAAAGGTTTCGTTCGAGGCGAGCGTCACCTGGATCCGGCTGGCATCTTCGATGACGTGGAAGTTGGTGATAACGTGCCCCTCGCGATCGATCATCGCCCCAGAGCCAGAGCCTTCTGCTTCGCGCTGCATGCGGAAGAAATCGTCGATGCGAACCGTGCGGGTGCTGATATTCACCACGCTGGGGTTGGAGCGTTCGTAGACCAAGATATTGGTCCGTTCTTCGGCGGTCATTTCCAACGGCGAATCCTGCTGATCGCCCCAGAAGTCGCCAGGAGCGGCGGTCGCCTCGCTCGAGCTGATGCTGGGCACGGATCGATCGCCCATCATTACCCGGCCGAGCAGCGCTCCGGCCACGAGACAAAGGATGCATGTGAAGGAGGTTCGATTCATGGCTAGCTCATATTTCTAGAATCAACTGTATAGACAGTCTCTGGGGAAACCCTACTTGTCCTATGATCCTTGCCCATTGGCATCGTTCAGGCAAGGGCGGATAGGCCAAATCGACTACAGACAGCACGGCAGGAGAGAGATCGTCACTGGGAAAGATTTACCGCAGAGGACACAGAGGACGCGGAGAAACTCAAGATGGGCGTTTTGGAATTTTAAAAGCCCCTTCCCTTCTGCCTCCCACGCGGACGGGAGTGGGGGCTAATGGATTCTTTCCACTACTTTCTCTCTGCGGTCAAATATAGCAAAGCATAGCGTTGCAAAGATTAACAAAATCGTCGTGCCCGGTTCGGGAATGACTATTGCTCGCGAAACGATAACAAAATTATCCTGTCCTACGATCGGAACGTCGGAATACGAGAGATTGAATCTACCTTCCTCAACCAATGCCCTGAAATCCTCGGTTGGGAGGTTAGCAACGGTGTTTATGACAGTTAGGTCTTCGATGACTGCGAATGGAACATACCCCACGGAGTCTAGGAACGTATTGTTGCTTAAGTTCACATAGATGCTACTTGTAGCAGAGTTAATATTACTGGTTAAGGCGAAAGCAACAGTGCCAACTGAATTGGTTAAGCCACTCGTGTCAAAATCTACTTCGCCATCATTGTCGGCATCGATGATCAAGGGATCAAAAGTTTCGATTTCTGAGAAACCGTCTCTCCCTAATTGATCGGTTTTTGTTATGTCAGCAACGAAACTGCCCCATTGGACCACAAATTCTCCGGGTGACGGATTCCCAAGAAGTTCGTCAGCCCGATGGATGATTGTATTGTCATATCGACCACTCTCTACATAAGCCAGAAAGTTTTCGACGTACTGCAGTAAGTTAGAGTTGTTAGTCGGGTTTAGGATGACTCTAAAGTTGCCGACATTCGTTTGAAACTGAACTGATTTTCCCTGTGCGCTCTTAGGAGTCATTAAGAGCAAGCAAAGCGTGAAAAAAACAGCGAACAGATTTAACAAATAGCATCTAGCTGCAATCACGGTGATCCCCCAAAAAAAGCCGCTACGAATCATACACTCCTGACGCCCTGCAGACGTCATTGTGCATCGATTCGTAGCGGCTTTGCGTTAGTTCTGGTCTTTCAGTTACTATTAGAATTGGAATCTTCCAACAAATTAAGCCTAGCTATCTCCATTGCCCGTTGCAACTTATTGGGCAGACTATTTTCAAATAAGTGCTTGGAATGTGCCATATCAAAGCGGCGGCACACCGAAGGGGCCGATGCTAAAATCTCTCTCCCGGTGGGCCTAACGGCACCACCCTGCACGTCTACGCGTTCTTCATTGGCAAAGCACCAATCCTAACGCTACGTCCCCATTCAAAACGGAAACAGCATCGGGATTAGCACGATCGCCGAGATGGTCATCAACAGGGCCAGTGGCCAGCCGAGGTGCCAGTAGTCGCTAGGGCGGTAACCGCCCGGGCCCATGACCATCAAGTTGGTTTGATAACCGATGGGCGTGATGAAGCTGAGACTGGCGGCCAGCGTTACGGCGATGATGAACGGGCGTGGGTCGCACTCGCCTACGAGGGCAACGTTTACGGCCACCGTCAACATGATGCTCGCCACCGCGACGTTCGTAATGGTTTCGGTAAAGAGCTGCGAGACTAGGTAGACAACTGCGAGCAACACATAAGGCTCCCAAGCGGGCATCACTCCCAAGGCGGACGTTGTGTCGACCAGTGCGTGCGCTAACCATTCGGCAGCGCCGCTCCGGTCGAGCGCTTCGCCCAACCCTAGCGCCGCACCGATGGTCAGCAGTACGTGCAAGTCGATGGCCGCGCGGGCTTCGGCCATCGTCATGCAGCGGGTGACGATCATGGCGAGCACGGCACCGATGGCGACGATGGCGTGGATCTGAGGATCCATCAAATTGCCCCAGGGTATCCAGTTTGGCCACAAGCTGCAGAGCGTGAGCCAGAGAATCAACCCCATGAAAATAACGCCCGCCACCAGGGCGCGATCGTGGCGACGGACTGCCGTAGTGCCAACGCGGCTGACCAGGTAGAACTCGCGACTGTTGCGATAGGCTTCGACAAACTCGTTGCGAGTTTGCAGAAGGAGCGTGTCACCAGACTCCAGACGGATATTGCCGACCTTGTTGGTGAGTCGTTCGCCATTGCGGTGCACGGCTACTACTGCGGCATTGTATTGCTTGCGAAAATCAGCCTCGCGAACTGTCTTGCCGATAATGGGCGACGTGCGCGAGAGCACCACTTCAGTAAGTTGACGTCGTACCCGATCGGCGGGAACTGATTCGAATGACGAATCGGCCGCCGGCACGAGCCCCGGAATCCTTTCCAGATCGGCAATGGTTGTCACGACTCCCGTGAAGACGAGATGGTCGCCGTGGGCAATCTTATCTCGGGGAGTGACCGGTGTGATGGTGTCGGTGCCGCGAACGATTTCAATGAGGAATAGCCCCGGCAGATTTCGCAGGCCGGCGTCCTGAACGGTTTTGCCAATCAGGGGGCAGTTGTTTTCCACATGCATTTCAACCAGATATTCGCGCCGCCGTTGGTCGAATTGCTCCATAAGCTCGGAACGATCGGGAAGCCTCCGCAGAGCGAACAGCAACAGATACCCCACGCCAATGCATGCCATGGGCACACCGACGCCGGTAATTTCAAAGAAAGTCAACTCGCCAATACGCGCGGCCAACTCGGGATCGTCGTCTATATGTGCCCGATACAACGCGGCCAGCTTGCCGTTGATCACCAGGGTCGTACTGGTGCCAATCAGGGTGCAGACTCCACCCAAAATCGTGAGATAGCTGAGCGGCATCAACATTCGCGATGGGGAAATATTGCGTTGGCGGCACCAATCGACCACCACGGGAGCAAGCATCGCGACCAACGGGGTGTTCAGCACGAAGGCCGACACGGGGGCGACGGCAGTTAATCGGATCAACGCGCCGCGCTCGGTCGTGGCTTTGCCCAGTAAGCGATTGCCAATCCAATCGAGAACGCCTGTCGTGCGTAATCCCGCTGAGGCGGCAAACAGTGCACCAATAAGGATGACTGCTTTGTTCGAGAAGCCCGCCAGCGCTTGGGGAGTTTCGAGAACACCCGTGATCGTGACAACCACGAGTCCGCCGAGAAACAATAAGTCGACAGAAACGGCCCGTCGCCACTGCATCAGTGCGAACACCGCAATGGTCGTGCCCAGAGCAATCCAGCCATCAGAACTCAACTGACCAGCGTCGGCTGCCAATTGTGCAAAAAACAGAGGAAAGTTTGATTCGGCTGCGATCACTTCGATTTTCTTGTTGCGCTTCTAGATCTTGATCGTTGAAGAGTCCAGGAAGGAGGACGAACCAATT
Organism: Bythopirellula sp.; assembly: GCA_965216565.1. Classification (GTDB taxonomy): domain Bacteria; phylum Planctomycetota; class Planctomycetia; order Pirellulales; family Lacipirellulaceae; genus Bythopirellula. Next base: position 26,611 of record OZ244170.1, on the reverse strand, counting down.
CGACTATATCTCGAGACTCTTGAGCCGACGGCGCTAGCCGCGGGTAGCCTTCGATAAATTACGTGGTCTTAGGCTACCCGCGGCTAGCGCCGTCGGCTCATATAGGGTGTTTCAGGTAGGATATTTCAGGAAATTGCAGTCACCTCAAGCAGTCCCGTCCTTGTTCCAAGTCCTCAGTATGGCTTAGGGGGCATTTTGAATACAGGGAGGACTGCCAGAGTCTGGGGAGGTTCGAGAGCGGTTCTGTCGCTACAACCGGACCAATCGGAAGGTCAGCTTAGCGGCGGGTGTGGCCGATGCGCAACACCTCGGACCGCATCGGTGGCATTGGTGCTGCCGCAAACACTGGAATAGCAGTCAAAAAAACACCCCCTGGATGGGCAATACCCGAAAGTCCTGCAGGTGGAGTCAGTGGGGCTATTGAATTGTTTTTGCCGCTGAAACGAGCTACTTTCTTGTGGCAGCGCTCTGAATAACTGCCTAAAATAAGTAAATACGGTGAGGTCTAGGGATTCTCAGGCTCGCGAGGCGACAGCTCCGCGCTGCGGGACCCCAGTTTCCGGAACAGAATTCGACGCCGCTATGGCGGCACACACAGGGAGCGCTTGTATGCGTATTCATCATTGGGTTGCGTCAGCACTATCTAGAATTGTTTCTCTGGCTGCAATTGTCATTCTCGCTACGTCTTGTTTGGCTCACCAAGCCACGGCAGCTGATGCGTCGCAATTAGAGACATTCTCGCAAGATGGCCAGACATACTATGCATTAAGTCTGATGCCAGAGGTTGCTGAGCCAGAAACCAGTTCGACGGCACTTGTCGTCATGGTGGATACCTCGGCAAGCCAACAAGGTCCGTTCCGCGAAGTCGCGCTAGCTGCCTTGGAAACACTGCTCTCGAATCTGCGTCCCGCCGATCAAGTGCAAGTTTGGGGCGTCGATCTAGATGTGCGGCCAACAACTGACTCCTGGCTGGCCGGTGATAGCCGTGCCCTAGCCAAAGCATCGACAGGCATCCGCAACATTGTTCCGCTGGGCTCGACTGATATGGACGCGGCATTGAGTGCGGCTTCCGAAGCGCTGGCCAGTTCCAACGCCGACCAACGAAGTATCGTCTACATCGGCGATGGCGTGAGCGTCGCGAACCTGCTCGATACCCCCACACTCAACAAGCTCGTCGGAAAACTGAAGAAAAACCGAGTAAGCGTCACTAGCCATGCGATTGGCCCGAAGACCGATTCGCAGTTGCTGGCCATTCTGGCCAATCAGACGGGTGGAAACCTGTATGTGCAGCCGCCGCTGACTTGGTCGGAAGATTCCGACGGCGAATCTTCGCAGCCTGCTCCAGCCGAGAGTTTGCGGAACGCGCAGCTTGCCGGCAAGGCGCTGGCAGAGTGGAGCCGAGCGACCGTGCTTTGGCCTACCTCAGTGGAATTGGACCCTGCCTTGGGACAAACCTATCCCGCAACCGTGCCGCCATTGCGAGCGGACCGCGACACAATTCTAGTAGGTGTCACGCCTGAAGATTTGACCAACTCGGTCTCCGTCGAACTAGTTGCCCAGGGCCACTATGGTGCGACCGAGCAGAGCTGGTCGGCCGACGCTGCCGAAGCCAAAGAAGACAATTCTTATCTGACCGAAGTCGTCAATCTAGCTAGCGTCGACGAAGGCCTTTCGCTGCCAACTGTTGGTTCGGCGGGATTGGCAGAAACAGCTCGACTAGTTGGCGCCCGCATGGACCGACTCACCTCGCTCGCCGAACGGGCCTATGCCACTGGCGATCGACGCTCGGCCGGGCAGATTGCTCAAACCGTGTTGCGGGCCGATCCCGGTAATGTACGGGCCAAGACTGTTCAAAATGTTGTCGTCGAAGAATTTGTGGTGCCCGAGGGTGATGTTCGTCTCATCATGCCCGAAGAAGTCGGCGTAGCGGACGACGGCCTTCTAGAAGCGACCGCCAGTGGTGGTTTGCTACTAGACCAAGTCGAGCAGGAACGCCGCGTCGTGGCTGAATTGCTCGCCAAGGAAGTGGAGAACGCAACGATCGATGCCCGCACCTTGATGTCGACCGACCCTGAATCGGCCATCCAAGATCTCAAGCTTTCGCTGGAGAGCGTGAAGCGGGCTCCCGACCTGGACGCCACCAAACGTGCCGAGCTTATCAGCAAATTGCAAACGTCCCTGCGAGAAGCCCATTATCAAGCATCGCTCAAGGACGAACTCGATCGGCTCCGTGAAGAAGAACTGGCTGCGATCCGAGAACGCAAGATGCTCAATGCAGATCTCATGCGACGAATCGACAAAGAAGACCAACTACTGGAGCGTTTTGAAGCGCTGATCGAAGAGCAACGTTACCTGGAAGCCCAGGAAGTAGCCTTTGTTGCTGAGCAGTTGGACCCTGACGGTGTTGCCCCCCGCGTCGCTGGAATTTGGGCACAAGCGAAGCGTAACGATTATCTACAACAAGTTGCCCGTGCGGCACGGTGGAAGGGTTTCTTCGATACGATGTATCAGATCCAACTGTCGGCGATTCCATTCCCTGACAATCCACCAATCATCTATCCAGATGCCGAGGTTTGGCAGGATCTCACCAATCGACGTAAGAAGTACGCTTCGGTAGATCTTAGCAGTAGCAGCGACTCGGAAGAGCGGATCCAATCTGCCCTTCGCCAGCCGCTGAAGGCGCCGCTTGATTTCACGGAACTGCCGCTGAACGAAATTCTGAATATCTTGCAGGAAGACTACGACATTCCAATCATCTTGGATCTAGCAGCTCTGGATGAAGTGGCGTTGAGTCCCGATACCGAAATCACAGTGAATATCCGCAACGTGACGCTACGTTCTGCTTTGAACTTGATGCTCAAGCAGCCGGGTGTTGAAGATCTGACTTACGTCATTGACGAAGAAGTGCTGTTGATCACGACCGAAGATCGGGCCAATGCGACACTCAAGGTGAAGGTCTACCCTGTAGCCGACCTCGTTCTACCTGTTGAAAACCTCGGCATTGTCGGTGGCGCCGGTGGCGGCGGCGGCCTTGGTGGTGGTGGCGGTGGCGGCGGTGGTCTTGGCGGTGGCGGCGGTGGCGGCCTCGGTGGAGGTGGCGGCGGCGGCTTTGGCGGCGGCGGTGGTGGCCAGGGCGGTGGCGGCGGCGGTTTCTTCAACGTTGCTGACGACGTCCAGCAAGCGGCTCCAACTGCGAAACCAGTCCTGAAGATCAACGACGAGCCAGCCTCGTCCGCTACGGAAATCAACGAACCAGAAGCTGCTGAAGCGAAGTCGGCTTCGTCGCAACATTCTGCTGGTGCCGACGTCGATTGGAACAAGCGATTTGCCGGCGGGACGCTCGACCCAGCTGCGGTCCGCGAAAGCGTGCGGAAGTTGATGAAGAAGCGTGACACACGGCAAACTATTTCGCTCATCCAGGCTGCCCTGCGACATGGCCAGTCCCAATCGTGGATGTACGAGACCCTGGGCATTGCGATGCAGCTCGAGGGCGAAGACGACAGTCAAATCGAACGTGCCATCATGTCTGCGTGCGATTTCAGCAAATCGCCAGACGAGCTAATGTTGATTGCTCAGTACTTGTCTCATCTTGGTCTGGATAATCGGGCCGTGGATGTGTACCAGCAAGTCATCAAGCTTTCCCCATTGCACTGGGAAGCCTATGCCCTGGCGCTACGAGCCTCGCAACGGGCTGAACACGCCGCTGGCATTCGCTGGTCGACTGTGGGTATTCTTTCCCACGCTTGGCCCCGAGATCAGCATGAGATCTACAACACCGCTCGACGTGTGGCCGAAGCGACGCTGGAAGAGCTCCAGGCTTCTGGCCAAACCGAGGCCTACGCTGCTTACCAGGAAGAAATAAAGCGAGCGATGGCTCGGGACGTGATTGTCAAAGTTTCCTGGGCCGGCGAAGCAGACGTTGATCTAGTGGTCGAAGAGCCCGGTGGCAGCATCTGTTCCCTGCAACAACCTCGCTCGACAGCGGGCGGCGTTGCGATTGGCGATTCCTACGCCAGCGAGCAGAAGCAGAATAGCGAAGGTCTCAGCGAGCACTATGTGTGTACGAAAGCGTTCCCCGGCAAGTATCAGGTTCGGCTGCGAAAAATCTGGGGCGATGTTGTTGCCGATAAGGTGACCGTCGACGTCTACACCGGCTATGGCACCGACGAGCAACGTCACGAACGACAGCGCATCGAAATCTTCGACAATGAAGATGCAGTCGTGGCTTTCGAATTGCCCGAGGGTCGTCGCGAGCAGCCTTTGAAAGAACAGCAATTGCAAGTCGCCATTCAGCGACAGGAAGCAATTAGTCGGGCTGCGTTGGCACAGCAAATCTCAGACTTCAGCGATCCAACGGCAGCCACTGGGCTGACCCCAACCGATCGCCTCAGACGACGTCTGGCCCTGGGCGGTGGTGGAGCTGTTGGCTTCCAACCAATTATTATCACCCTCCCGGCCGGTACTCAGATGATCGCAACGGGCGTCGTGTCGGCTGACCGGCGGTATGTCCGCATCTCGACCTCGCCATCCTTCACAGGCATCGGCGACGTCACCACGTTTACCTTTGCTGGTCAGGCCCAATCGGCCAATGGCGGTGGGGGAGGTGGTCTTGGTGGAGGTCTCGGCGGTGGCGGCGGCGGTTTAGGCGGCGGTGGCGGCGGAATCTAGTTCCCCGCAAACTTGTGTTTGTCAGCCTAAGCCGGCATGGGCCATTCATTGCCTAGAGCGTCTTTCTGCGCGCTGGTCAAACTCTCTGTGCCGATACGTGCGTGGGCAATCAACTCGAAGAGTTGCTTTTCATTGAACGTCGCCTCTTCGCCAGATCCCTGGACCTCCACGAAATTGCCTGCGCCGGTCATTACCACGTTCATGTCCACATCGGCCCGCACGTCTTCGTAGTAGTCAAGATCAAGCAGGACCTGTCCTTCCACAACGCCAACACTGACTGCCGCAACGGTGTCCACCAAGGGCTTGGCTTGGGCAATTGCCGGGTCGTCGATCGAACGCAGGGCGTCTACCAAAGCGACAAACGCGCCACTGATACTGGCGGTGCGGGTTCCTCCATCGGCTTGCAGGACATCGCAATCGATGGTGATGGTACGTTCGCCAATCGCATTCAAGTCGACTACCGCCCGCAGACTACGGCCGATGAGTCGTTGAATCTCAGAGGTACGGCCGTCGAGTTTCACGCCGCGGTCGCGGCGTTTACGGGGCGACGTGCTGCCCGGGAGCATGTTGTATTCCGCCGTCACCCAACCCTTACCTTTTCCGATCAACCACGGTGGCACATCTTCTTCCACACTAGCCGTACACCATACGATGGTGTTTCCAGCGCTAACCATCACGCGTCCCGGCGCTGCCCCGGGGACGTCGCGTTCTAGCTTGAAGTGGCGAAGCGCATCGGGACTGCGGCCATCGTGCCTGGGTTTATCGTGTCTGGGTTCATCGTGCTTGGCATCCATGGGAAGGTCTCACTCTCGAGTCATAAGGAGGTGACTTGTGCATTTTAGAGATTCACATTCTTTAATTGATTGAAATCAGTAGCTGTGTCATCCCGAGGGATCTGGCTAGAACCTTTTCAAAAACCGAGAACCGTTCTATGTGAGCCGACGGCGCTAGCCGCGGGTAGCGTAAGTCTAGGTGTTATTCTGATGCTACCCGACGCTAGCGCGTTCGGCTCATTGATTTTGAAACAGCATCTAGATTCCTCGGCGGACCTCGGAATGACAGAACGCTTTGCGTTCATGAATAGATCTCACTCTCGATTAGTTCTTGTTGATTTATCCGCAGTTGATCTTAAGAAAGTTCCCTCCCCTCGATGGGGAGGGTCAGGGAGGGGTGCCGGAGTCAGCAAAACCTCAGCCCCCCTCCCCGGCCCTCCCCTTGATGGGAAGGGAGCTACTCATGCCGAACTCTGCCAATAACAAAGATGATTAATGCTGCCTAACTTTGTGCGGCTAACAGCCAGACTAGAACACCTTTTTGCACGTGCATCCGATTCGCCGCTTGTTCGACGATCACGCTGTTGGGGCTGTCCATCACTTCGTCGGTGACTTCTTCGCCGCGTTTAGCCGGCAAGCAGTGCATGAAGATTGCCTCCGAGGGGGCTGCGGCCATCAAAGCGCCGTTCACCTGGTAAGGAGCAAAGTCTTGTTTGCGTTGCTGCTGCTCGGCCTCCTGTCCCATGCTCGCCCAAACGTCCGTGTAAACGGCGGCCGCGCCCGACACGGCTTCCTTGGGGTCGTTCGTAGCCTGGAACTTCACCTGAGGGCAGAGCTTCCGCAGTCCGTCAACGAACTCGGTCGGAAACTCATAGCCCGGTGGCGTCGCCGCGGTGAACTCCACGCCGAGCAGCCCGCAACCGACTGCCAGGCTCCGGGCCACATTATTGGCATCGCCAATCCATGCGACCTTGGCACCTTCCAACGACTCGACGTTTTCGCTGATCGTATACAGATCGGCTAAGGCCTGGCAGGGATGGGATAGTTCGGTGAGACCGTTAATTACCGGACAGGTAGCATGCTGCGCGACACTTTCGACCGTGGCGTGCTGCTTGGACCGAAATACGATCACGTCGACATATTTGCTCAACACGCGCGTGAAGTCATCCACTCGTTCCCGTTTGCCGAAGCCCACATCGTCGCCCAACATCATGCTAGTACCACCCAGATGGGCCATGCCCGACTGAAAGCTGACGCGTGTGCGGAGCGATGGCTTCTCGAAAATCAACGCCATCACTCGACCCGGCAACAGAGCTTCGCGATCGTCCGCGGCATGCTTGGTTTTCAAGTCTTCGGTTAGTGTAAAGATTCGCAGGATCTCCTCTCGCGTGAGATCGGAAACTTGAAGCAGGTGTTTCATACTTGGCTACCTCGAATTGAGTTTTCCCCCTACGCCACCCGCGGCTCGCGGCGCTGGCTCTGGGAATATTGAAACTCGCTCTAGTTGATTCAGATTTCTCTGAGTAGTTGCTTGATAATCTCGCATCCTTCGGCCAACTCCTCATCCGTCAGAGTCAAGGCAGGAAGCAGACGTAAGACGTTGCCTTGCGTGCAATTAATTAATAGCCCCCGGTCCATCGCCTGTTGTACGAGGGGGCCACCATCGATGCTTAGTTCGATGCCAATCATCACACCAGAGATGCGAACCTCTTTGACGCATGGCAATTCGTCGACTAACGGTTCGAGCTCGGCTCGAAACGCCTCGCCGAGTTGTAATCCTCTGTCGAGTAGCCCTTGCTCTTCGATAGTTTCCAGCGTGGCGATACCAGCCACGGCGGCGATTGGGTTGCCACCAAATGTGGCGGCATGCATCCCGGGACGCAAGCTGGGGGCGATTTCTTTACGGGCCAGTAATGCCGCCCCAGCCACACCGCCGCAAAGACTTTTGGCCAGCGTCATGATGTCGGGTTCGACGCCATAGTTCTGATGAGCAAACCACTTGCCCGTTCGCCCGGTGCCGGCCTGCACTTCGTCGAAGATTAAGAGGAGTTCGTTCTCGTCGGCCAGTTTTCTGAGGCCTGGTAGAAAGCCCTCGGGCGGTAGTCGGATTCCCCCTTCGCCCTGGATCGGCTCAACCATGATCGCTGCGGTTTCGTCGTCGATCAATGCCTCGACTGCAGCGAGGTCTCCGAACGGAGCATAGTCGAACCCAGGCACCAACGGGCCGATGTCTTGGTGATACTTGGGTTGGGCAGTGGCGCTAGTGGCGGCATAAGTCCGACCATGAAAACCGCCCTCAAACGTAATAATTTTGAAACGGCCAGGTGGCGTGTGAAGCCTTGCGAGCTTGATGGCCCCTTCGTTGGCCTCCGCGCCAGAGTTACAGAAAAATGCCTGCCCTCCGAAGCTTCGCTCGCTGAGCAGTTTGGCCCACTGGCCCTGCGATTCCACATGCCAGGTATTGGGCACATGGATCAAACGGGCAACTTGTTCTTGCACCGCCTTGACCACTTTCGGCGGACAATGCCCCAACAGATTGCAGCCCCAGCCGGGGAAGAAATCGAGATAGCGTTTCCCCTCATCGTCCCAAACCCAGGAACCTTCGCCACGTACTAACGTGACCGGGAACCGACCGTAATTGGGGATAACATAATCGTCGAATAATTTGGCAGTTTCTGGTGACATGAGAGGCAAGACAGTGCGGCAGTTATGCCGGTTCGGGGAGAATTTGGGTGCCAACACCTTGATTGGTGTAGATTTCCAAGAGCAGGGAGTGCCGCAAGCGACCGTCAATAATGTGAATCTTTCCGACGCCTTTGCTGAGGGTATCTAAACAGGCTTCGACTTTGGGAATCATGCCCGCATCGATGTGCCCATCGGCGATCAGCTTGCGTGCCTGAGAAGCGCGAAGCGTATCGATCAGGGTATCGGGATCGTTCTTGTCGAGGCGGACGCCGTTGATATCGCTAAGGAAAATCAGCTTTTCGGCTCCTACCGCTTGGGCGACCGCCTGGGCGGCCGTATCGGCATTGACGTTGAGCCGCGCGCCCGACTCGGTTTCGCACATGGAGGGGATCACCGGCACCTGGCCGGCGTAGGTGAGATTATCGAGCGTCAGTCGATCGACGCGCGTCACGGTGCCTACCGAGCCTAAATCGACTGGCTGACCTGCTTCGTCTTTCAGCTGCAAAGGCTCGCCGAATAGCACGTTGTTGTTCGTTTCGCCGGTAAAGTTTAGCGGCATCGCCCGACCGCCGAACTCTTCGATACGGCTGGCAATCATCTCGTTCACCTCACCTGCCAAAACCTTCTCCACGATCGTCAGTGTGGCATCGTCCGTATAGCGACGCCCCTGAATAAATTGCGGTTCGATCTTGGCATCGGCCATCGCCCGACTAATCGCCGCCCCGCCACCGTGCACGACAATCGGCTTCATTCCAACCGTTTCCATGAACACAATGTCCACGAGCAGATGCCGCAGCGCTTCCGGATTTTCCATCACACTGCCACCGAGCTTGATGACGGTAATCTTGTCGCGAAATTCGCGAATCCAGCCCATCGCCTCGATCAAGACATCGGCTTTTTCGATCGCATCTTGCAAGATAGGGCTCTTGGGCTCGGCGTGGGAGGATGGCGGGTGAGAAAGGGCTTCGATAACGGAGGGACTCACAAGAGGTCCTGGGGAGCGGGCTCGGGGGGCACGAAGAACTGAAAATCGCGAATCTTGTATTCTAAAGCAGTAGCAACCCGGGCGGAAGTGGCTTTGAAAGCCGGCTAATAGTCCACTTCGGATCTCGAGGGGCTGGGTCTGAGGTGGCTGGGGGCTCACTTCGTTCGACCCCAGCCACCCACAATTAGAACCTGACCCGCATAGTGCAGTAGTACCGAAATCCATATGATTGGACTACCCACGAGGTGGCCTTTGGATCTGACCAGATTGAGGTAACGCAATGCAATTCAAGTATCCGGGACTCGATGCAGCCATTGTGACTTGTCTCTGGATCGCCGCCATTCCGCTTAGTATCTGGGTGGCCATTGATCTAGGCTACGTACCCTGGTACGTCGTGGCTAGCAGTGTTACCGGATTCGCTGCACTGGGGATGTGGTTCCGCTTGATTCCTGCTGGCTACATTTTTGCAATCGTCAATATACTGCTAAGTGTTGTGGGGGTCCTGGGGATGTTGCTCAACGGGTATTCGCTTCATTTGCTGGCTAGAGCGGTCTTTAATGCGTATTCCGCCTACGTTGCACTTGTATGGGCGCGTAGTGATGAGGACCTTGAGCTGATTGAGTGATATCAGAAAGCTAATTCAGAAGTCAAAAGGGGGACTGGCTCGACGCACAAGACCGGTCTGAATTCCAGCATCCGCCGCGTCGTCGTGCCTGTCCCCTTTTTTGACGGAGCACCAAGGCACCGCTTGAAAAGGGGACAGGCACGGGATCGCTGTTGAGCCTAACCAATGGCTAATCGACAGCTTGCGATCACGAGCCAGTCCCCATTTCCAGCTCATTTTTCAGAGAACTGTTTAGCCCCATAGCCAGCGCTTGCGAATCTTGACAAGATACTCTTGCTGAGAATTGACCTCCAACCGTAAATGTATGAACGCATGAATTCCAAAGAATCGAACCGCCCTGCCCTCGCTATTGTGCTGGCCGCTGGAAAAGGGACTCGGATGAAATCGGATCTGCCCAAGGTGCTGGTGCCGGTGGCGGGCCGACCGATGATTCGCTATGTGATCGACGCCCTGCAAGCGGCTGGCGTTGAGAAAATTGTCGTGGTCGTCGGGTACAAGGCCGACCTCGTGCGGGAGGAACTCGCCGGTGAGCCAGCCATCGAATACGCCGAGCAACACGAACAACTGGGCACCGGCCACGCCGTGATGATGTGTCGCGAGCAATTGGCCGCCCATTCGGGGCCGGTTTTGATAGTGACGGGCGATTCGCCCATGCTACAGACTAGCTCGGTACGGAAATTGATCGATACTTTCCAGCGAGATCAGGCAGCTTGTCTGTTAGGCACTGTCGAGCGGGATGATCCAACCGGTTTCGGCCGCGTAGTTCGTGACGATGCTGGCAAGTTTGTCGGCATTGTTGAAGAAAAGGATGCGACCGATTTACAGCGCAAGATTCGAGAAATCAACGTTAGTACGTATGTCTTCGATGCTGCCGAGTTGCTTGCGTCTCTAGATCGTTTGACAGACGACAACGCGCAGGGGGAATACTACATCACCGACTGCCCAGCGGTGCTGTTGACCAGTGGCAAGCACGTCGAGGCGTTAGCTGTGCTAGACGAGTGCGAAGCCTTGAGTATCAATAGCATGGACGATCTAGCTGGGGTAGAAGCCGAGCTTGAGAAGCAGTCTTCAAGCCAATAGCGTGTTTTGCAAAAATTCGCGCCTGATCGTAGCTGGATTCGCAAGAATTCAGATCTGCGATTACTGAATTCTTGCGAATCCAGCTACCTCTATTTGGAAACCGCTTAAGTAGATCCATTGCAAGAAAATTCCATTTTGCTCATGGCTGCCCTGGCGAACTTTTGCAATAACAAAGAGTCTAGTTTGTAGGCGAGCGATACCCTGGATCTAACATGAACGACTTTAAACTCTTCAGTGGCAACGCCAATCCTAGATTGAGCGAGAATATAGCCAAATATCTAGGTGTGGAACTGGGCCAGATCACACTCGGCACGTTTCCCGACGGAGAGACTTCCTGCAAGATCGAAGAAGATGTTCGCGGTCGCGATGTCTACCTGATCCAACCCACCTGCCCCCCCGCGAACGAAACGCTGATGGAGCTGTTGGTAATGATCGATAGCTGTAAGCGGGCCAGTGCGGAACGGGTGACGGCCGTGATCCCTTACTTTGGCTATGCCCGACAAGATCGCAAGGACGAAGGCCGAACTCCCATCACGGCCAAGCTGGTGGCTAACATGATCACCCTGGCTGGCGCCGACCGCGTGCTGGCCATGGATTTGCACGCGGCACAAATCCAGGGTTTCTTCGACGTCCCGGTCGACCATCTCTATGCCGCCCCCGTATTGAACGAGCATTTCTTGGGGCTCAATCTGGCGACCGAAGACATCGTGATCGTCAGTCCCGACGAAGGCAGCATCAAACGGGCATTGGGCCATGCGAAGCGTTTGGGCGGGACGGTGGCCATTATCGACAAACGCCGCACGAGCGCCAGCAGCACCATCCAGGAGAACGTGATCGGCGGACCGGTGGAAAACAAGATTGTGCTGATGTTCGACGACATGATTTCCACGGCAGGCTCGATTGCGGGAGCAGCTAAGCTCCTGCACGACCACGGTGCGCGTGAAATTCACGTGGCCACAACCCACGCGGTGCTATGCGGCCCCGCTGTCCAACGGCTCAGCGATGCCAATCTGCACAGCATCGTTTGCACCGATTCGATTCCGCTGACTGAAGATCAGTTATTGCCCCAAACCAAGGTATTGACGATCGCCCCGTTGCTTGGAGAAGCGATCAAACGCATTCATCGAAACGAATCGGTGAGCCGATTGTTTCGGTAAGTGTAGTGGCTAGGAGCTAGGGGCTGGGACTAGGGGAAAGAATCTTGTCAGAGAAAGTTCTCTCTTCCGAACACCGTTCTTCCAGCCTGCCGCCTGAAGCCTCCCGCCTCATCGCTATCGCCACGTATAACGAAATCGACAATCTACCTAGCCTTGTCGAAGCGATTCACCGTGAGCTTCCTGCAGCGCATGTGCTGGTGATCGATGACAACTCTCCTGATGGCACGGGCAGGTGGTGCCAGGAATTTGAGCCGACGGCTGATTGGTTTTCCGTCCTTTGTCGCGAGGGTAAGCTCGGCTTGGGCTCGGCGTTGCAGGCGGCGATCGACTGGGCCACGCAGCGCGACTACCAACAACTGATTACCTTGGATGCCGACTGGAGTCACCCGCCCGCTGCGCTCCCCGAGATGGTCGCCGCGTCGTCGGAAGCCGACATCGTGATCGGTTCCCGCTATTGTCCGGGCGGCAGCATCGAGGGTTGGTCGTGGCAACGTCGCCTCGCGAGCCGTGCGAACAATTGGCTCTCCAGAAATCTGCTGCGCCTTCCCGTCAGCGACAGCAGCGGCAACTTTCGGCTCTACGATATGGCCACGCTCGCCCAACTGGGCCCGACGGCTATTCAGTCGAGTGGGTATTCTTTCCTTGAAGAGATCGTATGGCTTTTGCACCGACAGGATGCACGCTTTGCCGAGGTCCCCATCTGCTTCACTGATCGAGTGCGCGGCGCATCGAAAATCGGCTTCGGTGAAATTCTGGGAAAGCTCTCGACGCTGCTTAGGCTTACCTCTCGGCGATGGTTCGGTAGAAGCTAGGAAATGCTTCAGCCTACACTGGCTGTACTGATTGTAGGGCCTAACACATTCTAGATCGAAGCTCGGTCTGCCCGAATCACAACGTATCTTTGTAGACACCAAGGCTTCATTCCTAGCCGCGGCGTGAACTCTCACAGCATCCAACTCACGAAGATACAAGGACCCAACAGATGGCCAGTAAGCGAATCGGAATTCTCACTAGTGGGGGCGATTGCCCGGGACTTAACGCCGTGATTCGTGGGGCGGTGAAAACCTCGTGGCAGTTGGGTTACGATTGCATTGGTTTTCTCAAAGGGTACGAGGGACTGTACGATCCAGTCCGTTACATCACGCTGACACCAAAAAACACTTCGGGCATCCTGAACCAAGGTGGAACCATCCTTGGCTCCACGAACAAAGGCCGCTTTGCCGCGACTGTGGGTGTTTCCGATCGCGTGGAACTCGACCCCGAATTGCTCGACGGTGTGAAGCACACCGTGGATCAGTTGGGTATCGAAGGATTGATCTGCGTCGGTGGCGACGGCTCACTGGCGGTCGCGCAGCAGTTTCACGAACAAGGTATTCCCGTGGTGGGCGTGCCGAAGACGATCGACAACGATCTTTCCGCAACCGCGTTTACCTTTGGATTCGATAGCGCGGTAGAGTGTGCCACGAACGCCCTGGACCGGCTACACACCACGGCTGCCAGTCATGAACGCATCATGGTGCTGGAAGTCATGGGACGCCACGCTGGCTGGATTGCCTTACACGCGGGCATTGGCGGCGGGGGCGATGTGATTCTCATTCCAGAGATTCCTTGGTCATTTGAAAACGTTTGCCATAAGATTCTCGATCGCGAGAGCAAAGGCAAGAAATTTACCTTGGTCGTTGTTGCCGAGGGGGCTGAGCTTCCCGACGGAGGACTTGTCGCCGAACAACAACATGGAGCGCAGGCTAAGCTAGGCGGCATCGGGCAACTCGTGGCCGCGGAGATCGAGAATCGATTGCACCGTGAGACTCGCACGGCAGTGCTAGGCCATCTCCAACGTGGTGGTGCACCGACAACGTTCGATCGCGTGCTCGCAACCCAATATGGTGCCCATGCCGTGCGGCTGATCGTTGAAAATCGATTCGGCGAAATGGCCTGCTACCAACCCCCTGAGGTGGGCAGTGTGCCGATCATGGAAGCAGTGAATCATTTGCGTCAGGTCGACCAGAATGGCTCCGCCGTCCAAGCCGCTCGGGCCCTGGGCATTAGCTTCGGCGACCGACCTGCTGATGAAAGCCCCTTTGGCGTGACGCTCGAATGCCCCGAGGTGGCGACAGCCGACGACGTGGAACTCGACGCCGAGTTCACGCTCGACATGGCCGACGCGGCTGCGGAAGAGGCGCTTTCCGAGTCTGTCTAGCAAAGCTCAAAGCTAGCTCACTCTAAGCATTCTTCGCAATGCGTAGAGTCCTCTGCGTAGAACCTACCAACTTGTAGAGCACGCTGAACCCAGTAGAATCGGGGCTTGGCGTGCTTTTCTCGTTTTCGGTTGGATGGAGGACTTGTTGATGGCGACCAATTCTGGTGGACAAATCGATACCGTGATGCAAGAGGAACGCTTGTTCCCTCCCTCGGCAGAATTCGCTGCCCAGAGTCGCATCAAGTCGCTTGACGAGTATCAGCAACTCTGGGATCGAGCAAAGTCCGATCCACCTGCCTTCTGGGCCGAATTGGCCAAGGAAGAACTGCACTGGTTCGAGCCCTTCACCGACGCACTGGAGTGGAATGAACCGTTCGCCAAGTGGTTTGTCGGTGGCAAAACCAACGTCAGCTATAACTGCCTCGATCGCAATATCGAAGCGGGTCATGGAGATCGGACGGCGATTATTTGGGAAGGCGAGCCCGGCGACGAACGGACGCTCACCTACTCGGAGCTACACGCCGAGGTGTGCAAGTTTGCCAATTGTATGAAGAAGCTGGGCATCGGCGAGGGCGATGTCGTTTCGATCTACATGCCCATGGTGCCGGAGTTGGCCATTGCTATGTTGGCTTGTGCTCGCATTGGGGCCGTGCATTCGGTTATTTTTGCCGGTTTCTCGGCAGAGGCGATTGCGGATCGCAATAACGACGCCAATGCGAAGTTGCAACTCACTGCCGATGCCGGCTGGCGGCGCGGCAAAGCGTTGCCTTTAAAGCACACAGTAGACAAAGCTCTGAGCAAGTCTCCCTCGGTCGAGCATTGTATTGTATTGGACCGTGTGAACGAGGCGATCGAGATGCAAGATGGACGTGACCATTGGTGGCACGAGCTAATGGCCGAGGCGTCGAGCGATTGCCCCGCCGAGCCGCTCGATAGCGAATCGCCGCTGTTCATCCTTTACACCAGCGGATCGACCGGGAAACCTAAAGGCATCAAACATACTACCGCCGGTTACAACCTCTATGCCAAGAAAACTTTTCAGTGGGTCTTCGATCATCGGGACGACGACATCTACTGGTGCACGGCTGACTGCGGCTGGATCACTGGGCACACTTACATTGTGTATGGACCGCTCTCAGCGGGGGCGACCTGTGTGATGTACGAAGGGGCGCCGAATTTCCCCGATGAATCTCGCTTCTGGCAGCTCGTAGAAAAGTACAAGATCACTACGTTCTACACGGCCCCCACAGCAATCCGCGCGTTCATCAAGTGGGGCGACGAGCATGTGGACAAGCACGACCTATCCAGTTTGCGACTTTTGGGGACCGTTGGCGAAGGGATCAATCCCGAGGCGTGGATGTGGTACCACCAGAAAATCGGCGGCGAGCACTGTCCGATTGTCGACACCTGGTGGCAAACCGAGACCGGCGGCATCATGATGAGCCCCTTGCCGGGAGCAATTCCCACCAAGCCCGGCAGTTGCACCAAACCGCTGCCTGGGATTATTCCAGAAATCGTCGACGAAGAAGGCGAGTCAGTGGCGACCAATCAAGGTGGCATGCTCACCATCGCCCATCCTTGGCCAGGCATGCTGCGCGGCATCTGGGGCGATGATGAACGCTACCAAGAAGTTTACTGGAGCAAGGTTCCAGGCAAGTATCTAGCAGGCGACAATGCCCGTTGCGACGACGATGGCTACTACTGGATTATGGGCCGCATCGACGATGTGCTGAATGTCTCCGGTCATCGCCTCAGCACGATTGAAATTGAAAGCGCGCTGGTCTCGCATCCCAACGTGGCCGAGGCCGCGGCGGTGGGTCGGCCCGATGATCTCAAGGGCGAAGCGGTGGCCGTGTTCGTCACGGTCAAAGATACCGAACCGAGCGACGACCTGCGGCAAGCTCTCAAGCAACATGTTCGCAAGGAGATTGGAGCACTCGCCCAACCCGATGACATTCGTTTTACGGGAGCCCTGCCGAAAACACGCAGCGGCAAAATCATGCGGAGGCTTCTCAAAGATATTGCTGCCGGTAAAGAAACCGTCGGCGACACGTCGACGTTGGAAGACTACAGCGTGCTTGCCAATTTGCGTGAGGACGACGAGTAGCGGTTCTCCAGCTTGTCGGGCCGATCCTGACGGGATGGCACCAATCTTGCCGGATGCGCAGCTTCAAGATCTAGCCATGGGCCAAGTTTTTCTGGCTATTTTGCACTCGGATACTAGATTTTAAGTGTGAGGTAAGTCTGAAGCATTCCTCACCAATGGTGTAAGTCTACCGGCCGCGCTATCTTATTGGGGAGTATCAACGATGGAAGCCATACTGGAACCCGAAGTACTGGACGCGCAGGATATGTCTGATTTGCTAGCGAGAAATTCATTCTTGGTGAAAGAACATGTTGGCATGTTCAAGGCAGCCAACAATTATGACATCTACGATCCAGAAACGGGCGAAGAGATTCTTGAATGCCGCGAAGACAATCTTGGGTTGTTCACCAAAATGCTTCGGTTCACGGATTACAAGCGCTATACGCCATTCGAGATTGAAATTCGCACACCCGAAGGCGAAGTGCTCGTGACCATCCGTCGCGGTGTTTCGCTTTTTCTCTCGAAGGTCGAGGTCTACGACGCGGACAACCAGCTCATTGGCGGTTTCAAACAGAAGTTGTTTTCCATTGGCGGTGCCTTCTCTGTGCTGGATCCAACCGATCAGCCGCTCTGCGAGCTCAAAGGCAAATGGACCAGTTGGGAGTTCAGCTTCCGCACCGGCACCACCGAACTGGCCAAAGTCAGCAAGAAATGGGCTGGCATGAGCAAGGAACTGTTCACCTCGGCCGACAACTACGTGTTGCAAATCGATCCTACTTTGCCTTCGGACGGACCGTTGCGAAAGCTGATCCTTGCCGCGGTGATGTGCATCGACATGGTGCTCAAAGAGTAGCCCTGCTGGGAGCCGGGCAGCCTGCAAGCCAAACCTGTTTTTGCTTACGCTTACTGGGCGGGCAGTATATGATGGTTTATTCCGTCACCGCATCCACTGTGATCAATTATCGTCATGCCCATTTCTGCTCGTCCCTTGTTGGTGAAGGTAGCACCCTGGTTGCCAAGGTCGGTAAAGTCGACTGCCTTCGAGATCCTTGATTTTGGCATGCGGAACTTCACCTCGGCACGCGTTGCTGAGCGACCAGTCTTTTTGCTGGGGAATCACAAATCAGGGACGACCGCCATCGCGGGGTTGCTCGGCAGGCTTTCCGGGTTGCCGGTATCGATGGGTGTGAAACGAGAGCTCTATCGGCCCATGTTCCCGCAGGTTCGTTCGGGGGAGATGCCTCTCGAGGAGTTCATCGAAAAGAACCGCGTTGATTTCTCGCGGCCGATTATCAAGTTCAATCAGCACCTGTTCTTGTTCGACCTCGTGCGGGATTACTTCCCCGAGTCGCCATTTGTGATGATTCTGCGCGATCCACGCGACAATATCCGCAGCCTGCTCAACCGTCTCGATCTGCCCGGCGATACCGATCGCAGTTTCCGCAATCTTCCCATTGGCGGAGCCTGGCAAGTGGCGTTCGACAATCGCTGGATGGGCATCGAGTGCGAGTCTTACATCGAACAATTGGCGCACCGTTGGAATCGTGCGGCCGACATCTATCTGGAAAACCGCGAGCAGATGCAATTGGTGAAGTACGAAACATTCTGCAAGAACAAGCAGCAAGAGTTGATCGACCTTGCCAAACAGTTGGGACTTCCTCACGACAACGACATCACCCCCTGGTTAGACATCCAGTATCAACCCAAGGGAAACCGCAAGATCACCTGGCACGAATTCTTCGGTGCCGAGAATCTCGCGAAGATCGAAGATATTTGCGGCGCGCGGATGAAGGAATTCGACTACCAACCGAGCGAGCCGGCCGAGGTATCTTAGAGCCAGTTCTATAACCTAGCTCTGATATTGAATGAGCCGACGGCGCTAGCCGCGGGTTAAATCAGTATCGACGTTCAATCTGGGTAGACCCGCGGCTAGCGCCGTCGGCTCAGAGGTATGTTGCAACTGGGCTCTTAGGCCACTGCCTCGATGAAGATCCTCGCTTTCAGGTACTTTCCAAACATCGGCAAGTACGAGGCGGGATGCAAGAAGCGGAGCACGTTGTAATGCGGCACAAGCCTGACGGTAGCGTCGCGGAAGCCGGCTTGTTCTATCAGTGCCTGACATTGCTTCGGCGTGCGCGGTGCGACGTGCTGCGGCAGTTGTTTCAGCCCGATGTTTTTATTCTTGAGAATCTCCAGGACAAATTCCGCATTGGGCGTGTGCATGTAGAATTTCCCGGCGGGTTTCAGGCTGCTACGGATGCTAGTCAAAATCTCCAGCCACTGGGTATCGTAGACGTGCTGAGAGAGGTCTAGGGCAAACGCGGCGTCGAAGCGTTGTCGGTTCTCACCGCAAAACTCGACAAGGTCTGCACAAACGAATTCTGCATTCTCGATGGCGAGCCGCTGCTGACGATCGCGAGCCGCTTCGATAAAGGGCTGCGAGAAGTCGATTCCCACGTAGTGATCGACCTGCGGAGCGACCAAATCCATCAGCATGCCATTGCCACAGGCGAAATCAACCACTTGATCTGTGGTTTGCAATTCGATGAAGGGCAGCAATCTGGTTAACCGAGACATCGAATGATCGCCGTAGGAGTCGACATACTCCTCCCCGTGTAGCTCCAACAGCTCGACTTGCGATTTCATGTGTGGTTCTCGTTGGCGTCTGATGTTTGCTATGACGCAGCGGTGGGGTATGGTAGCATGCCTCCTTCACGAGAAGCAACGGTTCCAAGGCAAACGACGAAGTAGTTTTTGATGGCATTACTCAATTCCAATTTAAACACGACGGCATTTGTAGTCTCCACAGGACGTACCGGCACAAAGGCGATTGCCCGGTATCTAAGTGACTGCTTTGAGGATGTGACCGCACTGCACGAACCAAAACCTTCGCGACAATTGCGGATGGCTTCGACGGCGCGGCTCGCGGGTCGGAAGTCGAAGGAGCAGCTCAGCTCGCTACTCGCTAGCTCGCGTCGCACGATCGTGGGAGACCTATCGACCGGGACCTATGTGGAATCGAATCCCTTTCTGTATGGTTTTGTCGACGTTTTGCCCGAGGTCTTTTCGCAGCCGCACCTGCTGCATGTGGTTCGCGATCCGCGGACGATGATTCGCTCCGCGCTCAATTTCCGTTCGCAGCGCGGGATAAAGTGGGTCCTTTCCAGCTTTTGGCCCAACTGGATCATCAAGCCGGAATTGATCGATGCCAATCCCACGAGGACTTGGAATCAAATGTCACACGTGGAACGCATTGCCTGGTATTGGGCCACAATCAATCGACACATCCAACAATCGGCTGCGGAAACGGAGCTACCGACCCGCAGGGAAAAATTTGAAGATTTGTTCCAAACCGATGGCACCGGCATCCGACAACTTGCCGACTGGCTAAAGCTGAAAGAACGGCCGGGCAAGCTCGATACGATGCTGCAGAAAAAGGTGAATGCCAGCCAGAGCCAGGAGATCGATCTTTGGCAGGATTGGAGCCAGGAGAACCGCGACTTCGTTTACCAGCACTGCGGCGAGTTGATGAGCGAGTATGGCTACGATGTCGATTGAGGCTCGTCACACCAATGCGAGAGATCGCGATCTAGCAGTTCGCCCAATCGCTCGACGTCGCTACGCAGTCGAGCTTGTAACTCGCGGCGGAGCTCGGGGTCGATTTTCTTTTTCGCCCCGTTCTTAGGTCCCAATAGCCGAGTTGCCACTTCGATGGCGTAACGCTTGGCTGTTTGAGAAAGGATGTTGCTGAACAGTAGCCGACGCAGGCCGGGACGAGCGGCAAAGAATTGATTGATGCGACGCAACTGAGTCGGCTTGCGGGCATTGTAGTGGCCAAGCTCCGGTTGGAAACTGGGATCTAACCCCAGGTAATCGGCCACACCGCGATAGGTGTCGGCGGTGGATTGGATGACGTCATCCAAAACCACGACGTGCACGTTCTCTTTGCCAAACACTTGAAAATACCGTTCTACTTGATCGGCAAACGACACGACCTCTTCGTATAGTAAGCCCTGCGGGAAGTGCGTTGTGGGGCCCAGCCGTTCGCCACGTCGTCGGGCATCCTGGGCTTTGATGGCTTCGGCAAAGTCTGGGATATCTTCGTTGCAGTCCCAAAGAAACTCGCTATGCAACGCCGGCATGACATCCACGGGATTGCGGAGCAGAATTACGATTTTGGCCTGTGGATCGAACTCATAGATTTCACGGGCTGCCGTCTTGGAATAGAGATACCACACCGTGGCATCGCCCCGCAGCGGATACTTGTCGGCGTTTGCGTAGAGCTTGAGATACTCTTCCAAGTTGTGGATGGTCTTGCGAGCGCATAGCCGTTTGTCAAATTCCAAGTCGCTACCAAAGTAGACAGGTTCTTTCACGTCGGGAAGAAACACTTCCGGGAATTGGCGCAAGTATTCGTAGAGCGACGTGGTACCACTCTTTGCTGCGCCGACGATGAAGAAGTTTGGTTTACACATGAGGAAGGATGAGTTGTCGGTGCCGATTCTGTTCCGGGAAATGTGGCGATGTTTTTCGCTTGCTCGAAAACCCCCTCCCCTAGCCCCTCCCCCGCAGACGGGGGAGGGGGATGAGAGGCGGTCGCTAATTCATTTGTACTAGGTTTTGGTAAACGTCTGCGTGTCGTTCGGCGACTGCTCGCCAGGTGTATTGTTGGATAAACTCCAACGCCCGAGTTGCGCGCTGGCTTGAATTCTCGTCTTCTAGCGACTGGACGATCGCCGTGGCTAAGCTGTCGGCGGAGCCCAACTCTGCCCAGTGGACCAAGTCGGCTGGCTGCACGAACGGAACCACCCCGGGCAGTTTTGTAATGACGACCGGCACTTCGGAGGCCATGGCTTCGCCCAGCGTGATAGGAATGCCTTCGGAAAGCGAGGGAATGACGATTCGGTCCATCAGTTTGTAGTAAGGCAAAATGTCACCCTCGACCCGCCCCAGCACATGGACGCTGCCACCCAGGCCTAGCTTTTCGATCATCTGTCGAATGACCGCATCGTACCCGTGGCGACTGCCCCCCACCAACACGAGTTGTGCACTGGGAAACTTCTGCTGCACCTGGGTCATCGTCTGAATCAAGTACTGGACCCCCTTGCGGGGATCGACTCGGCCGATGTAGCCCACCACCGGACCACCCTGCGACCAAGGAGTTTCGATCTCTGGAGCCGTTGTTCGCTGCGCTTGCTCGACATCAACACCGCTAGGGATGAGGGTGACTTTGTCTCGATCGATTCCCATCCTCTCCAGCGCACTAAGTGTATTTGCGTCTTCCGTAATAATCGCGTCGGCGAGCTTTATGTAGCGACGCTCGTGCATAGTCATCAAATACGTCTCGCCAAGAATCTGTGCCAGTGTCTTTAATGAGGGGAGCGACCGGAACTCGTTCAGCTTAGCGGCGACATCCATGCCGATTGTTTCGTAACACGACATGGCTACGGGCACACCAGCCGCTTGGAGCTGTCGCTGGAATTTTGGCAATCCAATACAGTTGAGGTTGAACGTCTGGATGACGTCGATCTCTTTTTGTTCGGCATCCGCCACGGCTTGTCGAAAGGCGCGTCGGCTGAACTCCACGACCGGGTAATCTGGATTGACGCTGCGGAACGGTTCGATGTACTCGATCTTGATCCCCGCGAACTCGGGGACCGCCTGGCAACCCTCGCGCTGCAGCAGGCAGGCCGTGACATCGTGCCCCAGTTCGACCAGGTTGCGGCCGACCTCGGTCGCCACGCGCGAGATACCGCCGATCCGGGTATTGCTGAGATCGGTTACGATCAGCCTGATTCTCATCACCGCGCGAGCCATTGGGTGATTGCGTCTGAGACTCGATCGATTTCCGCTTCGCTAATGGTATGGAACGAGGGCAAAGTGATACCCCTCTGGGCGATCGATTCCGCGTGAGGCAGCGAGCGTGCGTACTGCTGGTAAGGTGGCATCGTGTGCAGGGCATAGAAAAACGGTCGCGTGTCGATCCCTTGTTCGTTGAGCGAACCGATCAAGTTGTCGCGGTCCTCTGCATTATGTTTTTTGGAAAGCAGCACGGTATAGAGCCAATAGACATTTTTCGCATCGGCATCTTCAGCAGGCAGTTCCAGATCTGTTTCGCACAGGCGTTGACGGTACTGCTCGGCAATCCACCGTTTTCGCTCAAGGAATTCGTCCATCCGCTCTAGCTGGGCACACCCGACGGCTGCCTGAAGATTGGTCATGCGGTAGTTGTAGCCTACGTCGTCGTGCCAATAGCGGCGCGACTTGTTCATGCCGTGATCGCGGAGAACTCGCATGCGGCGGTCGAGCGATTCGTCACTCGTTACGCACATCCCACCCTCGCCGGTGGTGATTATTTTGTTGCCGTAGAAACTAAAGCAGCCGATCGTGCCAAAGCTGCCCACGATTTGTGAGTCCCGCTCCGCGCCGTGCGCCTCGGCACAGTCTTCGACCACCGGCAAGTTAGCGCTGTTGGCAATTTCGACGATGCGTTTGATATCGCAAGGCAAGCCGTACAGATGCACGGGCATAATCGCCTTGGTTTTGCTGGTGATGGCACTTTCTACCCCGGCTGGATCGATGTTCCAGTCGTCGGCCTTGCAGTCGACGAACACCGGCGTGGCACCTTGGTAGAGCACGCAATTGACGACCGAGGCAAACGTCACCGCAGGGATAATCACCTCGTCGCCCGGCCCGACGTCCAGCACGCGAATGGCCAAATGGATCGCCGCGGTGCCTGAGTTGAGCGAGACGCCGTGCGGTTGATTGCAGAACTGAGCGAACTCTGTTTCGAAGCGTTCCACGAACGGACCGATCGACGAAACCCAACCGGTACTAATGCACTCCTGCAGGTACTCGGCTTCGCGACCCGAAAGATCTGGCACACTAATTGGAATTCGAGAACTCATTTCAACGTCTTTCCTAAGTGCGGTAGCGACCGTTGCGAACTGCGATCCGTTATTCTTCTGAATCCTTTGATTCTATCGTCCGTGCTCGGGCAAGTAGCTCTTCTAGATAAACTCGATGTCGATGCAGCATATCGCCCAGGATGCCCATGACCAGCAAAATCAGGCTGAGGCCGAATAGTATGCCAGAGGTGAAGCCGGCCCATTTGTGTGGAGTGAACATTTCTGTCCGGAAATAATGAATCGCAAGAAACCCCGCCAACAAAAATGCTGGGATGCCCAGCAACAATGCCAGCCCACCGAAAAACTTCAGTGGGTGAAAGTCGCGGTAGGCCCTGAAAATAATCTTCGACGTGTTGATGCCGTAGTTCCACAGATTCGAGGCTACCCGACTCTTGCCAACTTCGCGAACGCCGCGCACAACCACAGGCACTTCGACAAGTCGCATTTTCTTAAAGGCCAAGTTCAAGAACACTTCTTGCGTGTAAGTAAACGTTCCGAGGGGGTTAAGGTTCACTAGGGCCCGCTTGCCATAGCAGCGCATCCCACAGGAGACATCGTGAAACTTGAGCCCGGTGAGTCGGGAGATCAGGCGACTCATCTGCCGATTGCCCCACTTTTTGATCCAAGGCATCTCGGGGACCAGTTCCGGATCCATAAATCGCGAAGCGGTGGCAAAATCGGCTTCGCCCCGGATTACCGGCTCGGTAAGTTTGGGAATGTCGGCGGGGTTGAATTGTCCGTCGGAGTCGATGGTCACCAACAGGTCGACATGCTGGTCGACTGCGTAGGCCAGCGCCGTGTGAAAAGCGGCTCCTACTCCTTGGCTTTCTGGATGAGTAAGAACATGAGCCCCTGCCTCAGTTGACAACTCAGCGGTTTGGTCGGTGCTGCCGTCGTTCACTACAAGCACATCGATTCGAGAGACACCCTCGATCGAACGCGGAATCGACTCGATGACCTTCACAATAGTGGCCGCCTCGTTCAGCGCAGGCATCGCCACCAGGAGGTGTAGCCCTTGGGCCACACGGTCCTCGCTGGTTTCGCTAGGTTCGCTCACGATGGACATGAATTCTCGTTGCTGCAAGTTAACGCGGCATTTGTTTTGGCGTGTCCGACGGATTACGTCGACACGGAACCGAGGAAAAGTAACTTCCGTACTTCTTGATGCCCCTCACCTAGCCTCTCCCCGCGGGGGCGAGGGACTTATGGAGAAGTTGCTTTTCTTCGATTCCTAACGCTAGAAGTCGTAAGAACTAAGGGCACTAATCCGGCTCCTGTCCCCTGATCGTACCTAGGCACCTTCTTAGCGTCAAACAACCGACGGACTGGCGCGATTGCACAGGTTGTTGGGGCCTCGGGAGTCGCTATTTGATGCGATAAATCATCACATCGCTGGCGAATAGCGGAAACGAGCCGTAGAAGAATCGATGCACCAGCATCTCAGGCGTGAAGTGCGTGAGCGTGAAGGCCTCTTCCAACTCCAGAGCCGGCTCTTCACCAGAAATGATCTTGCGATAGATGCGTGCTGATTGTTCCGTCGTTTTGATGCACCATTCCGGCCATAGCCCGAAGGGTCCGTTCAGCTCATTGCAGAAGGCCGTGTCGTACCAACTCTCGTTCATGATCAGGTATTCGGCTTGTTTTAGGAATGTGGCCCCATACTTTTCGTACATATCCAGCGCATCAGTTTCCCGCTGAGGTACGTAAGTGAAGGAAGCAATTTTCACATCCGACGGCAGGCCATGATAATACGTGGCCATGATTTTGGAATCTCTTCCGTTGGGTGTCGTATCGATCCATTTCGCAACTCGATTGCGCGGATCGTTGGCGTAGTTGTATTCGGAATCCACCATCAACAGCGCCGGATAAAGCACGAATAGACCTACGGCTATTTTGTAAGCGGACCAGCGACTTTCCCAAAAGCCGTAGGCCGCCAGTAAGGCGACGGTCGGAAACAGCGGCAGATAGTAGCGGTAGTACGTAGGCGGCGCGAGCAGCAGCATGTACGCAAAGTAAGCCACCGCGGGAGCCTGCAACATCCATAGACGCCAACGCTGCTTGTCTTCTGTCCGTGAATTCCACGCCAGCTTCAACCCATAAACTGCGGCAGTAAATGCCGGCAAACCGATGCCCACGATATGCACCACAGGCAAGTTAATGGCGTTGCGAATCCACCGTCGCCAAGTCCCGATATGGCCGTAGCCGGTACCAAAGTTCGGACGCGTCTCGGGCCCCCAGAGCATTCCCTTGCGTTGAGCAACTGCGTCGGAAAGCCAATCTAAGCCAACCATTGCCACTACAAGAAAAAACAGACCGAGCAGGGCCATGGCGTAATGCATCCAATATTTTTCGAGTTTTAGGCTCGGCAATAGCGGCAAGAAGGCCAAGACCATAAAGACGTTCGTCTTAGTTAAAACAGCCGCAACAAGGAGCAGCGGACTAATCCACAGCGGCCATTTTTTGCCAGAGACGATCGCATAGGCCAATGTCGTGGTCAACAGCCCCATGAAAAAGAGCTGCGGC
The DNA here is from genome assembly GCA_965216565.1 of Bythopirellula sp. Lineage (GTDB taxonomy): Bacteria > Planctomycetota > Planctomycetia > Pirellulales > Lacipirellulaceae > Bythopirellula. Next base: position 921 of record OZ244170.1, on the reverse strand, counting down.
GCGTCGACCGTGCCAAAGTGCGAAGAATGGGCTACGTGTAGGTTTGAGAATCCCAATAACGCACACGCTGTCCAGGCAATCTGCGGTCGCGCCGGCCACATAAATAGCGCAAGGACGCCTAACAACACGACCGAGAGCGAACCCGTGACCGCCGAATAGATTCGATGCAGGATGATTGATGCCTTGCTGTGGCAAAAGGAACGCCAGGCATTCGGATACTGCCGAGTCACAAAGTGCTTAGGCTCGGGACCCTCGCCCATGAGCTTCTGAATCGCGAGAATCTGGTAACCGACAAACGTGTTATAGTTACGGCCCCCTAAGAGGTCTCGGCAACCGCCTGCCTCGTCGAAGTTGATCACGCGAAAACTATCGGGCCCGTCGTGGCCAAAGCCGAAAGTAAAGACCCCGTTGATCCGGATGGCAAGACTCACGGCAAACACCAGCGCTAGGATAGCGTACCAATGTAGCTTAAATGGCTGGCGGCTTTCCGTCTCGGAATTGGGCTTGGCTTTGGACATCGTTCACTAGGCAAAGAAAAGGGCTAGAAGAGCCAGCGATGGTAACCTGCTAAGGGGCGAGCGTCAAACGTGGGCGGTCGGTCTTCCAATGTTCGCCGTGGCGAGTAGTCCGTGGTATTGCGGCTGATTCTTTATTCACGATTGGAAGTAGGTCGGTACGGAGACTGTGAGCGCAACAAAAAAACGGTCCCTGGCAAGCTTCACCAGGGACCGTCTTGTGTCTAGCTTCTTGTGGGACTCTGTGTCCCAGCGTCGTTGCTCAACTGCTGAGCCAATCAACTAGCCTGCACAACCGCAGGATGGCTCGCAGCAGCTGTTGGCACAGCCACAGCTAGCTTCGCAGCATCCGCCACCGTTGCAGCAGCTATCGGCACAACCGCAGGAAGCTTCGCAGCAACCGCCG